>JAAFJK010000496.1 GCA_013298105.1 Cytophagales bacterium | reverse complement strand
CTGTTATGGCATTTACTTCGACAAGGTCGCGGATTTTTGTCCATTGATAACCAGTAAGGGGCTCATACTTACGCACTTTGAAGTTGTAAGTTTTTTTTATAAATTACCATAATATTTCTAATAAAAAGCGTAAAATTAGCACATTATTTTGATATTTTCACAATAGTATTACTTTCTAAACACACTCTTAGGTTATTATGCGCAAGCTGAACCCAGTACGAGCAAGGGCAGGATTGATGTGGTAGTGGAAACTAAAGATGCGGTTTTCATTTTTGAATTTAAAGTAAATGGCACGCTTGAAGATGCGATGGCGCAAATCCACAAAAATCGGTACTACCAACGCTATGAGGGGGCAGGCAAGGAAATTTACCTTTTGGCGGTTGTTTGCAAGGACAAGGAACTCACAGAATACCACTGGGAAAGGTTCAATGACTAACCACTATCTAATTTTTAGCACACGCAAACACAACCCAAACATATAACTCAACAATATCACACCTATACAGCCAATCATATTCAGCCAAAGATACGCAATCTTAAGCTGGGGCGTAAGACCAAAAAACTGGCAGTCTTCACTCAAACAAATGACCAAAAATTCACTCAAAATTGCCCCATAAAATACAGCTGTAGAACTCAAATTTTTGCTAAAAAATGCCAACAAAAATACCCCCAAAATAGTCCCATAAAACCACGAACCGAGCATATTCACGACCTCTATCAATGTCCCAATATTGAGCGCAAATTGGGCTATGATGATAGCCAAAACACCCCAAAAGAATGTAAAAAATTTGGACGCTTTTAGATAATGGGCTTCAGTTTCTTTTGAAAAAACTGCCCTTTTGTAAATATCTAAGGTAGTCGTAGAAGCAAGTGCATTCAGCTCTGAGGCAGTAGTGGACATGGACGCAAACAAGATAACCGCCACAAGTAGCCCCACCATGCCCATAGGCATATACGTATTCACGTAGGTAAGAAAGATATAATTCGTGTCGTTGGTTTGGGCTTTGGAGTCTGTTTTTTTTATCAAAGCTATGTATGATTTCTTCACTGCCTGAAATTTTTGGTCTGCTTCTACAAATTTTTTGCGCGATGACTCCTTAGCACTTTCATCTTGAGCTTTGTAGGAAGCCAAAAGATTTTCGGCTTGTTGTTTGCGATACCTGAACGCCTCTGTGTGTCTTTTTTGAAGGTCAGCCAAGGCAGATTTATCGGCTTGGGAGGCAAGTTTTTTTACTTCTTGTGGATTGAAGAAAATCGGAGGTTCGTAAAAATGATAAAACGCATACAGCATCGCTCCTATGAATAAAATCCCAAACTGCATAGGGATTTTGAACAAGCCATTGAAAAGTAAGCCCAGACGACTTTGGGTAATAGAACTGCCGCTGAGGTATCTGCCGACTTGCGACTGGTCTGTCCCAAAGTAGGCAAGTTGTAAGAAAAAACCACCTATCAACCCTGACCAAAGGTTATATTTGTCTTCCCACTTAAATTCAAAATTCATGGTATTGAACTTGCCTCCCTCCCCTGCTATGTGCATAGCATCTCGGAAAGTAACGCCCGCAGGCAAGAGCGCGACCACCAAATAACCCGCTATCGCCATACCTATTAGGATAGTAAGCATTTGGAGTTTTTGGGTTTGGCTGATGGCTACAGAGCCTCCCCAAAGGATATAGACCATGACCAGACCGCCATTCAATACATTGATAAGATAGCTATTCCAGCCCAGCATCACAGAAAGTACAATCGCGGGCGCGGCTATGCTGATGCCTGCCGCAAGGCTTCGCTGTACCAAAAAAAAGAACGCTATCAATACGCGCACCCGCACGTCAAATTTAGTTTCCAAAAATTCATACGCAGTAAGTATATTCAGTTTATAATATCGAGGGAGCATCACAGCCGATACGAATATCATAGCCAAAGGCAACCCCAAATAAAATAGAACGAACCGCATACCATCTGTATAGGCTTGTCCGGGCGCAGAAAGGAAAGTAACTGCACTTGCCTGCGTGGAGATAACAGAAAGACTGATGGTGTACCAAGGAAGTGTATGCCCTGAAAAATAACCTGAAAGGTCGCTTTTTTTACGGCTTTTCCACATTCCGTAAGCCGTAATACCAAATATCGTAGCAAGTAATACAATCCAATCTAATAAGCGCATGATTTTAAAAAATAGCTGTTTAGCCCCCAGCCCCAAAGGTTATTCTCCCTTTTAGGGCAGGAGGCTTGAATAATAGACTTCTTGCGAAAGTGCTATTTCTGATACCTCAACCCTGCCCTTCTCCAAATGGAGAAGGGTTAAAAAGACTTTCGCAAGAAGTCTAATTGCTTTTGTGTGCCAAAAATACAATAACTTTTGCGCATTATGCAAAGAAGTGCTTTTTTTAACCATAATATAACGAAATTTACTTAAATTTAAACTTTTCCAAGTTTTTTTATAATTTTGCAACAAAAGATTTCTATCTTGCCTGCCAATCTATGAAGACCAAAAAACACAAAACGCAAACCTTACTTTCTAAACAATACCTCCAAAAAAAGAAAGTAACTGACCAAAAAGAAACAGAAGAAACTATGCCAAATACTACACTTACTTGGGAACACTTTTGGGAAGATGCTACAGCAGTGCATACTTTACTTAGTCGTGTCTTGCCTGCCTATCTGCCAAAGTGTAGATGGTTCGGAGGCAAGTCCAAAAAGCTAAAACAGTTCAGGGTACAATATACGCTCCGTTTTCCATTCGGAGAACAGCTTGCACACTTGCTTATTTTAGAAGCAAATTATATATCAGCTTCGTCTGAAACTTACTTTTTGCCCCTCTACTTTACAGAAGAAGACAGTAAAAAATTGGACAAAAAAGCCATCCTCACAGCCGTTACAATAGGTGGCGTGGCGGGGCATTTGATAGATGCTATTTATGATGAAGGATTCCGCAAGGCGGTCTTCTCACACATGGTAAGCCAAAAGAAAATCCACGCTGAAGAAGGCGCACTTGTGTTTGAAAATGGCAACGTGTTGCAAGAATATACCATACATGAAGGCTTTGAGTCCAAAGTATTGAAGGTCGACCAGAGCAATACTTCTGTGATTTTTGAAGACAGATTCTTTTTCAAAATCTATAGAAATCTATTCAGAGAAAAAAATCCTGACGTAGAAATCACAAGATTTCTTACCGAAAATGCAGGCTTCAAATATTCACCACGCTATGCAGGTAGCCTTACTTGGAAGCGCGAGGGTTTTCCTGATGTATCGCTGGGCTTGATGCAAGAAAAAGTAGAAAATGATGGAGATGCATGGGGCTACTTTCATGGGAAAGTAAAAAATTATTTTGACAAGATACAACTCCTCCGACACGACATCAAAGAAATCAGAAAAGTAGAACTTTACAAACCCCTCAGCATACGCGACATAGAGCCTGAAATGCTCGACCTCATAGGCTATGAAACGCTCAAGAGTGTAGAAAAACTCGCGCAACGTACTGCTGAGATGCACGTAAGCATTTCGTCAGACCGCAGCAATTATACTTTCCTGCCCATCACTTTCAATGAAGATTATGCCGTTTGGCTAAAAAATAAACTCATTCTTCAGCTCGAGAGGCGCACAGATTTGGTAGAGAAAAACATGGACAACCTTGAAGGACTTGGACTTGAATATGCCAAAACATTCCTTGAGCGTGAGGAGGAGGTGATGAATATTATCCAAACTTTTGACGAATCTAAGCTCATAGGCAAGCGCATACGCATACATGGCGACTATCACTTGGGGCAGGTTTTGCGGACAGGCGAGGATTTTGTGATTTTGGACTTTGAAGGTGAGCCAGAAAGCACTATCAGAGATAGAAAAGTAAAGCAATCACCCCTAAAAGATGTTGCGGGGCTTATCCGCTCGTTTCATTATGCAGTTTATTCAAATATTTTTGAGATAAAAGAGCAAAGCACTTTAGATTTTGCAGACTTGGTAGAGGCGGGAAGTTTGTATTATAGGTCTGTAGTAGCCGTTTTTTTGAATACTTACTTGAATACTGCCAAAGAAAACTCACTTGCGATAGGTTATGACAAAGAAGCTAAATATTTACTTTGCTATCACCTACTCGAAAAAGCCATCTACGAACTTGGCTATGAGATGAACTCGCGCCCTGCGTGGGCATTGATACCTCTGAAGGGCATTTTGAATCTTTTGGACAGTGTTTTTAGTGATAGATAGGAGATTTATTTGGTTGTCTGACAATTTTTGTGGTAGTTTTTTTGCTCAATAGGATAGGGTTTTAAACCCTATCCTATTGAGCAAAAAAGGCGTTTCTTAAATCCGAACTTGCTCAAAAAATGTTTTTCCACAAAAA
>JAAFJK010000590.1 GCA_013298105.1 Cytophagales bacterium | reverse complement strand
CCTACCCGCGCACAGGTAGGCAAGAAAAAGGACTGCAGTAGCGCAGTTTTTGCGCCTTTGGCGTAGCGGTCGCAGACCGCAAAACCACTAAGTTGAAGTTAGAAACTTCAACTAACATACTGATTTAAAAATGATTATACACACTTAAACGAACTGGGAGATGCTACAGCTATTTCTATTATAGAGCTTCGCAATGCTCAAGGGACTTTGCTCAAAAACTGGCATTTGGATAATACACAACCACAAGAGGCTTCAGCCACGCTTGAGCTTGGACAACTGCCAAAAGGCTTGTACTTCCTAAGCCTCAAAAACGACAGTAAAATCATGGTTCAACGCTTAATCCTTGAATAACACTATGAGAAAGCTAATTTATATTTTCGTGATAGTTTTGTTTTTTTGTGGTTGCAAATTGTTTGAGAAACCAGAACAGGACTTTATTGTAAGTGGTAAATTCTACCGCGATTGTTCAAAAACTGCTATGGGAAATGCTGAACTTGAGATAGTGCGCACAGGAGGTGGACTGGGTGGACAAAAAGTTACTTCTTTGGCAAAGACTAAAACCTCAACTGATGGCAGTTTTAGTATTACTTATAGGGCAATTCCTTCAGAAGAACTATTGATACAAATACCTGCTAATGACCAGATACAAGTGTATAGCCCTGCTGAGATAATAGGGCTAAAAGCAAAAAGTATAGAAAATGTAACTTTGTATCTAATGCCTCTCACAGTCATAAAGGTCAAAATTAAGTGCAACAAAGTTTATACTAATCAAGACACGCTTTATATAGGACCGAAGGTAATAGGTGGAACTGGTGCAAATTATCAAAAAGTTATAGCACCTCAAAATGGACAAATAGCCGTAGTTTGGAATCAAGGTGGCAGACCAGAAAGCAGTGCAGGTTGGGGATTAGGTTGGGCAGACTATCAAAAAGCAGCTAAATCAGTAAGTTCAGATGTCCCTGATTATAATTTGTTTACCGTTTACTTTCCCACTTGTGAAAACTCTCCTTTTGAGTACGAACTCAAGATAGACTGACAGAAGTAGTAGGCAAGTGCGGGCTACAGGCTCGTGCTTGCTTGTTTTTACTTACCTACAACAACCAAACCCTTACCCAAAAATTAATCCTTGAATAGCTATGAAAAACATCATTTTTATATTCATATCCATGTGTATGTTAGCAGGCTGTGGGCTTATAAATCCCAGTTCGTTTAAGTCTATCCATAAAATTAAAAATAGTACGTTCATTGAAGTTTCCAACTTCAATGCAAAGGTTTTGCGGTTTGTAACCGCTACGCCAAAGGCGCACAGTTTACATTTCCACACACATTTTAGCACAAAAATCTTGCCTACCCGCGCACAGGTAGGCAAGAAAAAGGACTGCAGTAGCGCAGTTTTTGCGCCTTTGGCGTAGCGGTCGCAGACCGCAAAACCACTAAGTTGAAGTTAGAAACTTCAACTAACATACTGATTTACAAATGATTATACACACTTAAACGGACTGGGAAGTTGAAAACTTCAACAAACGTATTATTTTCGATGATTATCAGTGGTTTGCTCTCTCAAGCGTAAAAACCGTTAGCTCAGGTAACATACCCAACCGAATAGGAAAAGCATCAGAATATCCAAAGCCGCGATTCACATACAAATATTGCCCACTTTTTTGATATAACCCTGCCCATTGTTCAAAAATGAACTGGGCAGGGCTTATTTTTAGACTTCCCCACTCCAAGCCGAGTTGCATACCATGCGTATGCCCAGCCAGTGTAAGCGCGATATTTGGATTTTGTGGTCTTACCTGTGCGTCCCAGTGCGTAGGGTCGTGCGAAAGCAGGATTTGTGTTTTAACCTCTTTTGATAAATTTTCGGTGGCTTGAGAAAGTTTGCCGTATTTGGGGAAACGGCTCATTTTACTCCAGTTGCCCACGCCTATCAGTGCTATTTGTTCACCTTCGTGAGAGAGGTATGTATGCGCATCAACGAGCAGTTTCCAGCCAAATTCTTTTTGGGCTTTTATCAGGGCTTGTAAATTTGCTTGTTTGGCTTGAGGGCTTTGCCAATCTCTGTAGTCGCCATAGTCATGATTTCCCAAACAACTAAAAACACCCAAAGGAGCTTTGATAGTAGAAAGCATGGAAGCAAAATCGCGCACTTCAGTTGTGTCATAATTCACTAAATCGCCTGTAAAGCAGATGAAGTCAGGTTTTTCAGCCAAAATCTTCTCAAAACCTCCCCTCACTGCAAGGCGGTTGGTAAGACTGCCTGTGTGTATATCACTTATTTGCAAGAACCTAATGCCATGAAAGGCGGGAGGCAAGTTTGGTAGTTGCAAAGTTATGTATCGAGTCTGATAATCATACAAGTTTCTGTTTGTACCCCAAAATCCCAAGCCCAAACTTACGCCCCCTGTTGCCAAACCCACGCGCTCAAGAAACTGCGCCCTCGAGATACGCTCCTTTTTGGTAGGCGAGGCAGGCAAGGGCGATTTTTTTTTGAAGCGAACCTGTCCCCCCAAAGATAACCAAAAAAATATACACGACAATAACTTAGTACAGTATATCCACACCAAAAACAGGGTTACAGTTTGGCGGGTAGCGAGATTTATGGTAGTCTTATCGAGGGCTTGCCTATACACTACAAGAGCCACACCAAGCACTATACTTGCAAAAATATGTACCCAAATAATCTTCTTTCGCTTCGCAGGGTTCTTTTGATACGCTACCCAAAGCGTAGCCCCAGTCAAAATATCCAACAAACATAAAACAGTCAAGAAAAAAACAAGAAACATTTGAGGTACGAGGGTTGAGGTACAAGTGGTCAGTCTTAGTTAAATGTTCGTTTTTTTTCGGTTGGCAATCCGCTTGCGGTTGTCAATCCGAAAAAAAGACAGCGAACAAATAAGAAAGACTGACCACGAGGTACGAGGTACGAATTATTTTCGCCTGTATTTTTTTGAGTGATAAGGAACGAGTAAAAAATAACTTGAGCATATTTACCCACGCTGTAAGCGTCTGTTATCGAGCTTTTACGCGGTTAGGCAATACCAAC
>JAAFJK010000735.1:1787-5762 GCA_013298105.1 Cytophagales bacterium | reverse complement strand
TTATTCTCTGCCATAAACATCACTAATAATGGCTTTCAAGCGACTTGGCAGCCTGTACCTATAGCAGGAACGACATATAAAATACAAGTTTCAGCACAATCAGACTTTAGTAGTTTCTTGTCTGTCTCCTATGTCAATGGTGTAAATACAGGGGCTAATCTTTTTCATGATGTTTATACTGTAGCTGATGGTATTACTGTTTCCCCCAATACTTTCTATTATTACAGAGTCAAAAGTGTGGGCGTAGGAGGGCAGGAGTCAAGTTACTCTGCATCTGCCACAGTCATTACCTTGCCCAATCCACCTATAGCCCAAAACCCAACAGTTGTCAATACAGATAACTTTACAGCACGTTGGTTCAAACCCACCAATCAAGGCAATGCACCTTATACCTATACCTATACTTTGCAGGTAACAGTCAATGGAGGCACACTTATCAGCATACCCGATATAGATTTGGAATCTTTGGTTGTGGATAGCGCGGTACTTACTGCCGCTTTTGGAAGCCCTGTAACAATTACGAGTGGTACGGCAATCACTTATCAGGTACTGACTAAGAATGCTTCAGGGGTTTCTGTAGCCTCCAATGGCATAAGTTTTACAACCAAACTGAACGCCCCAGTGCTTGGCGTGCCTACGAACATTACAGCCAATTCTTTCACTGCGAATTGGGGGTTTGTGGCAGGTGCAACTGCTTTTTATATAGATGTATCCACCGAGCCTACTTTTACGATTCCTGCCGCTTTGGTAAGTGGGTACAATAACTTCAATGTAGGCATCAACACAAGCATACCTGTAGTGGGCTTGACTACAGGCATACCGCATTACTTTAGAGTACGGGCAGGCAATGGTACTACGAATATCTCAGAAAATTCGTTTACCATAGCCGTATTGCCTCCGCCTACCCTCAGTGCTACACCTGTAGCTGATATTTTTGCCATAAGTTTCAATGTAGCTTGGACTGCGCCTACAGGGGCTACAGCAGGTACAGACCAATATGCTATAGATGTAGCTACCAACGCTAATTTTACGAATTTTGTAGCGAGTTTTGAGAATTTGAATATAGGCAATGCCACAAATACCACAGTAATAGGTCTTTTGCCCAATACCGCTTATTTTGTGCGTGTAAGATGTATCAAAAAAGGTATTGCGCCTATTCCTGATGTGCCTACAGGCAACTCAAATGTCATCACTGTTTTGACAAAACCTACCGCGCCTACCTCCTTGCCTGCCACAAATATACAACAAACACAATTTACAGCTCGATGGAATCTTATGGCAGGCATCTCAAGCTATCGAGTAGAAGTATCGAACTTGCCTGCTAATTTTGCTACAGGTATATTCGTGAATACTACGGTTTCAAATGCAGATAATTTAATTGTAACAGGCTTAAGTGCCAATACAGCATATTCCTATCGTGTGTTTGCTGTCAATGCTACAGACGATTCTGCCCCTTCTGCGGAACAACCCGTTACTACGCTTATCAATCCACCTGCAAACCCTGTACCTTCTGACGCTACTTTAGTTACTGCAAATAGCTTTCAAGCGAATTGGGATACTTATACAGGCATAGGTACTATCACATATAGACTGCAAGTAGCTACAGATGCAGGTTTTGCTAATCTATTACCAAATTATACAGGCGTGAATATTTTGCCTGACGCGAATTTCAGTGCTGTAACGGGACTTACAGCAAATACCACTTACTACTACAGAGTGCGAAGGGTAGAAGATGGCGCGTTTTCGGTAGCTTATTCTGATGCCATTACAGTTGTTACCGCGCCTGTAGCCCCTACACTGGTATCTGTAAGCGAACTTACTAACAATCGTTTCAAGATAAATTGGTTCAGCCCAGCGACTGCGGTAGCAGGTTATAGCTTGGAAGTGAGGCGACAAGCAGACAGTTTTACAATTTTAAATGTTGCCGATATACTTCCCGATTCCATTTCTAAATTGGTAAATACAGGTTTGACAGGTAATACTGCCTACATTTTTCGAATGAGGGCAAAAAATACACAAAATATTTTCTCTAATATAGCTGTAGGTTCTACCCTTACCAAACCCTCCGCACCAACAGTTGTTACGACTTCCAATGTGCAAAGTGATAGATTCACACTTTCATGGGCTATGCCTGCGGGTGGCGTGGGCGATTATTTGCTTGATGTAGCGACCACGCCTGATTTCATAGGTGGTTTTGTGGTCAATAATCAATCTATAGGCGCACTCGTGAGTAGTCAAGTGATAGTAGGACTGGAGGCAGGCAAGGTATATTTTGCACGCATTTATGGCAACAATACTTCTGGCAGATCAGATGCCTCTGCGACAGTGGCTATCATTACACGCCCTATAGCCTCAGATGCCAGCACTATCACGACTACAGGCTTTACAGCAAGTTGGTCGAAAGTTACAGGAGCAAGCAGCTATCGGCTTTATGTGGCTAAAAACGCCTCTTTTACAGATTTTGTGGCGGGTTATAGTCCTAAATCTATCAATGATGTAAATATAGATGCTGACATTTTAACAGGTCTAACGACTTCACAAAATTACTACTACAAAGTGGTCGCTGTAAGAGATGCAAGCACCAATCCTACTATCGCTTCTGCTGAATCGCCTGAATCAAATGCAGTACTCGTAACAACCTTGCCTACCGCGCCTACGCTCATTGCTCAAAATTTTGGGGAAACTACCACTACCACAAATCAAGTATTGGCAAAATGGAACTTTGTAGCAGGCGCAGAAGCATATTATCTTGATGTGGCTACCACCAATACATTTAGTGCCTTTGTTCCAGACTACAACAATAGATTTGTAGGAGCTTTGAATAATTTTGTGGTTTTGGGATTGAATCCTGACAGCACCTATTACTTCCGTGTGCGGGCAGGCAAGGGCGGTGCTTTGTCAGCAAATTCGCTCACAGGGACATTGAAAACTGCGCCTTCTTTCCCTATTTCTTTGACAACCAGTAATGTAACATCTGATGGATTTACGTTGGAGTGGAATCATAATGCAAGTGCTACTTTAATCAATTATGAAGTATCGCTTTATGAACTTCCTTCGCCTTTGAATCCTGTACTGGTAAGCACTTATAATATGGTAACTGTACCTAATACAGACGTTTCTTTCCCTTTTGGTGGACTTGATGGAGGTAAGACCTACAGAGCTGAAATACGCGCGCTAAATAGTATGCAATACAGCACTTGGGTAAGACCTGCCAATGCAGTTATTTTACCTCCAGACGCACCCACGACCTTGCCTGCCACTACAGTAGTAACTAACTCGTTTTTGGCAAGGTGGAATAGCGTATCAAGTGCAACTTCCTATAGACTTGATGTAGCTAATAATCTAAACTTTACTCCTACCTTGCCTGCCTACACAAATCTAACTGTAACAGGTACAGACCTTACTGTAAATGTAACTTCTACATCTGTTACACATTACTACCGAGTACGCGCTGTAGGGGCAGGAGGAACTTCTAACAACTCTGATACACGCGAAGTAAGCATACCTGCTACACCCGTCATCACGATAAATGGCATTACAAATAGCCAATTCCAAGTAAATTGGACTGCTGTAGCGAATGCTGACAATTACGCGCTTGATGTATCTGTAGATGTAAATTTTGGTTCGTTTGTGCAAGTAGGTTTAGGTTCTTATCAAGGCTTTATAGTAGGCAATGTTACGAATTTTGTGGTGCCTAATTTGACAGCAGGCAGTACGTATTATGTGCGTTTGAGGGCTTTGAATACACAAAGTCAAGGCTTTTCTGGCTACTCAAATGTGGAAAGCGCACTCCTAATACCCAATGCGCCTGACGCACCTGAAGACTACACCACCACGA
Organism: Cytophagales bacterium; assembly: GCA_013298105.1. GTDB lineage: Bacteria > Bacteroidota > Bacteroidia > Cytophagales > Microscillaceae > RDXI01. The sequence continues at coordinate 1,924 of JAAFJK010000735.1, read as the reverse complement.
ATATTGTCATCAGTGGGGCAAGTTCGAGCTTTACTGCGAACTGGCAGGCAAGTTTGGGGGCTACTGAATATTTCTTGGACGTATCTACAGAAACAAATTTTAGCACTTACCTACCCAACTACCAAAACCGCAACGTG
>JAAFJK010000735.1:0-1751 GCA_013298105.1 Cytophagales bacterium | reverse complement strand
AATGACGAAACGTACTATTTCCGCGTAAGAGCCAAAAACGCCACAGGTACTTCTGCTGACTCTCCTGCGGGGGCAGTGGGCGTGGCTATCTTGCCTGCCATAGACTTGAATACACCTGCACAGCCTACGAGTTTTAGCCTTTCGTCTGTAGTATCTACCGAAGTAGAAATCTCGTGGCAAGACAACGCAAACAACGAAGATGACTTTGAAATTCAGCGTTCAGATGCTTTCGCGGGTACATATACTACGATACATATTTTTAATGGTAGCAATACGAATACCCCCCAAATTCTGAACTATACAGATACAGGTCTTACGCCCATTACGACTTATTGGTACAGGATACGCGCCCGAAATAGCACGTCTGCCTCTGCTTATACAGCTCCACAAAGCGTAAGAACAGCTACAGACGCGCCCGAGATTCCCCAAAATCTGTATGCCGTATCAAATGATGCCACCAGCATTTACTTGGAGTGGGACGACAAATCTGACAATGAAAATAGCTTCAAACTGTACCGCGCTATAGATGAAGCAGGGGCGGTTTTTACACTCGTAACGACCTTGCCTGCCAATACCGAAAACTATACAGATACAGGTCTTACGACTTTTACAGCTTACAAATATTACGTAACAGCCCTGAAAGGTACAGAATCTGAACCCAGCAATGTCGCCTTTGCACGTGCCGCGCCTGTACCGCTTTTCCCCTCGAATCTTACGGCTACCGCCTTCAATACAAATACTATAGATTTGGCTTGGTCTGACAACTCCAACAATGAAACTGAATTTGTGATAGAAGTAGCGAGCGTAGAAACTGAAGAATCTTTTGAAGTAGAAAAAGCCGTAACAGCCAATATTACTACTTTGAGGCTTACACAAACTGATGGTGTAAAGGCAAACCATAAATACGTTTTCCGTATGTTTGCCCGCAATGCCGAAGGCAAGTCGCGCTACAGCAACGAAGCCACCGTAAACACGCCCATCAATCCCACCATACCTATTCCTTTAGCTCCTACAGGCTTGATAGCGGAGTCTGTTTCTACGATTGAGATAAAACTGCGTTGGCAGGACAATGCGGCAAATGAAGACTACTTTATCGTGATGCGCTCTGGTACGGGCTTGCCTGCCTCTTTTGCAGAAATCAAACGCATAGAAGCAAACAGCACGAACTTCAGCGACATTACAGTCGTGGGCTACCAACGTTATTATTACCAAGTCATAGCCGTAAACGGCGGCGGAAGTTCTGCCCCCAGCAACATATCGTTTACCAATGCTACCTGTAACCCTATTTTGGTGCTTGTACCCGACAATCCTTCAGGCTCAGGGGCTATAGTATGTGATACAAAGCACGTAGAAATGACCTTGAATACGAACGTTACGGCAGGCAAGTTCCTTTGGTACAGAAACGATATATTGATTCCTAATGCCAATCTTCCCAGATATTTGGCAACAGAAACAGGCGATTATTATTGCAGAGTAATAGCGGGCGATTGTGATAAGAAAACCCCTGAACTCTCTGTCATTGTAAATCCATCGTTCAGTGTAAGTGTGATTTTTGACTTGGGTGCGCAACAGTTTCGCGCCAATTATACAGGCGCGAATAAATACCAGTGGTACTACAATTATACAGCCATCACAGGAGCAAATGCAGAAACTTACAAGCCTACCCAAACAGGTTCTTACTATGTCGTAGTTACAGAAGGTGCGTGTTCGGCTACCTCCAATTTGTTCCCTTTTACGAGCATCACAGGGGT
>JAAFJK010000091.1:5386-6796 GCA_013298105.1 Cytophagales bacterium | reverse complement strand
GAGGCGCGGTGTACGCCTGCTTTTACGACCATTTCATATACCTTGCCTACCACATCGAGCGATTCGGCATCACAGCCCGATACGACTTTTACTATAGTAGCCAAGGTATGTTCCTTGTCGCCTGGATTGATACGCTCAGGCGAATAGCCCACTTTGAAGTCTATGCCAAACTTCAAGCCCGATTCGCGTTCAAGGATAGGTACGCAATCTTCTTCGGTACAGCCAGGGTACACTGTAGATTCAAAAACTACATAATCGCCCTTTTTCAGCACCTTGCCCACGGTAGTAGAAGCGGCAAGGATAGGTTTGAGGTCTGGGCTGTTGCTCTCGTCTATAGGTGTCGGAACGGCTACCACAAAAAAGCGTGCTTCGCGGAGCGTCTGGAGGTCGTGTGTGAAGGCAATGTTACAACCTTCAAATTCGGAGCTATCCAACTCGCCACTGGGGTCTTGTTGGTTGTTGAGCATCGCTATGCGGCTTGGATTGATGTCAAAGCCAATTACGCGGATTTTTTTGGCAAAAGCAAGCGCGACAGGCAAGCCCACATAGCCCAAACCTATGACTGCGAGGGGATATTCTTTGGATTGTAGATTCTGATACATTCAATTCAGCAGATTGTTCACTTTTTTTTTGCAAAGATAGCTTTTTTTCTTGAAAAAGCGAAAATAGAATTTAGTCTGTCTGTTCTAAATATTTTTGCTCAAACGAAATAAATATCAAAAAATGCTATACATTTGCGGTTAAACTTTTTTGCTTTATGAACAGAGAAATACATAGCTGGTGGAGTCCTCGCCTGCACCGCGACATGGAAGTAGTAGTCTATGGACATTATGGGGACGCACTTTTGCTCTTGCCTACCGCTGCTGCAGATTATTTGGAATATGAACGATTCCATCTGATTGAAAAAATCCGCCCTTTGATTGAGAGTGGAAAGTTCAAAGTCTTTTCTATCAATAGCATCAATTCCGAAAGTTGGCTCAACCGCAAAATGCACCCACGCGACAAGTCTATTCGCCACGTACTTTTTAATGAGTATGTTTATGAGGAAGTTGTGCCGTTCATTTTCAATCACTGCCAAAGTAGAGTGCCTATCATCACTTCGGGTGCTTCTTTTGGCGCTTTACACAGCGCAAATTTGTTTTTCAAACGTCCTGATTTGATTCATGGCGTGATAGCGATGAGTGGCGTGTATGACCTTGGGCAATACACAGACGATTATTGGGACGAGGACTGCTATTTCAACTCGCCTGAAGCCTATCTTGCCAATATGCCTGAAGGTACGCATTTGAACGCGCTACGCCATCGCCCTATTCATATTCTATCAGGACAAGGTGATTATGAAGCTCCCAACGCTTCCCGCCGTTTTTCTGCACTTTTGAATGCAAAGGGAATTCCACATGATTTGGATGT
>JAAFJK010000091.1:0-5376 GCA_013298105.1 Cytophagales bacterium | reverse complement strand
TGTCTGGGGCTATGATATGCCACATGATTGGGACACATGGCGCAAAATGTTGCCGTATGTGCTTTCTGCTAAGTTTTAGTAGTTCTTCAAAAATTATTGTGGGAGATTAGTTTTGACAACTTTCCAAAAGTTGTCAAAACTACCAAAAATCAAGTTTATTTCAAATATACCTTCATACAGCTATCCAGAACTAAAAGTATTTTTTTTTGTGTTTTAACCCAATGGATATTTCAGTCATAGTACCTTTGAAAGACGAGGAGGAGTCTTTACCTGAGCTTTGCGCATGGATAGACAAAGTCATGCAAACGCATGGCTATGCCTATGAAGTCCTACTCATAGATGATGGCAGTAAAGACCAATCGTGGGAAGTCATACAACGCCTCGCTATAGAAAATCCAAACCTCAAAGGCATCTCACTGAACCGCAACTATGGCAAGTCTGCCGCACTGAATACAGGCTTTCAGGTAGCGGTAGGCAAGGTCGTCATCACTATGGACGCTGACCTCCAAGACTCTCCCGAAGAAATCCCTGAACTGTATCGCCTCATCACAGAAGAAAAATATGACCTCATATCGGGCTGGAAAAAAGAACGCCATGACCCACTTATGAAAACGATTCCTACCAAACTTTTTAACTATATCACGCGCCTCTTTTCAGGCATACGCCTACACGACTTTAACTGCGGGCTGAAAGCCTATCGCCTCAAAGTCGTGAAAAGCATAGAGGTCTATGGCGAAATGCACCGCTACATACCTGTCATAGCAAAATGGGCAGGCTTCACACAGATAGGCGAAAAGGTAGTAAAGCATCAAGCCCGCAAATATGGCAAAACCAAGTTTGGACTCGAACGGTTTTTGTATGGTTTTTTAGATTTGCTGTCTATCACGTTTGTAACGCGGTTCAGAAAACGCCCCATGCACTTTTTTGGCTCTATGGGCATCTTATTTTTTATGCTTGGCTTTGGACTGACGGCTTGGCTTGCCTACGAAAAGTTCCACAATGTATTTTATACGAATGTCAAAGGACGTGAAATAACCGATAAACCCATTTTTTATTTGGCACTGATGGTCATGACTATGGGTAGCCAATTTTTCTTAGCGGGCTTTTTGGGCGAAATGATAACTACCAATTCGCATAAAACCCACGAATATGTGATAGCCGACCGCGTGAACTGTTGAAAAATAGGGTTGAGGTATCAAAAATACTCCTTTTGCCCTTTTTTCTGAAGAAAAAAGCTATCTTTGCGCTATGTTTCGTTCTCTTTTGGCAATTTTTTGCCTTTTTTCAACTTGCCTACACGCGCAAATACAAACGCCTGAACAGTTTTTGGGCTATAAACTGGGGGAAGCCTTTACGCTCCACCACGACCTTGTACGCTACATACAGCACCTTGCCTCCCAAAGCCCGCGCCTGAAAGTCCAGGAATATGGCAAAACTTACGAAAAACGCGCCCTCCAAGTCGTGTTCGTATCTGCACCCGAAAATCTGGCTAAACTCGAAGAAATCCGCCAAAATAACCTCAAAAGTGCGGGACTACTCGCAGGGCAGGCAAGTGGCTTGCAATTACCTATCCTTTGGCTCGGCTATACTGTGCATGGCAACGAACCCGCAGGTACAGAGGCTTCTATGGCACTTTTGCATCAACTTGCCTCCGAAAACAGCGAAAAAGTCCAAAATTGGCTCAAAAATATGCTCATCATCATTGACCCTTGCCAAAATCCTGATGGGCGAGAGCGATATGCGCATTGGTATCAAACCGTCCGAAATGCACAACCAGACGTGAATCCTGACGGCTGGGAACATATAGAGCCTTGGGCAAGGGGCAGATTCAATCACTATCTCTATGACCTGAACCGCGATTGGGCGTGGCAGACACAGATTGAAACACAAAAAAAGACTGACCTTTATAGGCTTTGGCTTCCGCAAGTACATATAGATGTGCATGAGATGGGCTATGAGCAGTCGTATTTTTTTGGACCTCCTGCGCACCCTATTCACCCTTTCGCCTCGAAGTGGCAACGTGAATTTGCAGGGACTATTGCCAAAGAAAATAAGCAAAATTTTGACAGCAGGCAAGAGCCATACTTTACCAAAGAAACTTATGATTTCTTTTATCCAAGCTATGGCGATACGTACCCCTCACTGCATGGGGCTATCGGGCTTACCTACGAGCAAGGCGGTATCAGGGCAGGATTAGGCATTGTGCAGAGTTCAGGCGATACGCTTTATTTCTCCAAGCGCGTACAAAACCATTGGGAGGCAAGTCAAAATACTATAGCCGTAACGCTCCGCGAAAAAGAAAAACTTTTGCAAAATTTCAAGCAATTTTTTCAGGAAAATCTCGAAAAACCTGATAGTCAGTACAAAACTTACGTCATCAAACATACCAACTCGGCAGGCAAGCTCGCCAAGCTAACCGAACTCCTACAGCGCAATTATATCCAAATCGGCAGGGCAGGCAAGGCAGGCAAGGCAACCAATTTCAAGGGCTATGCCTACCACAAACACCAAGAAACAGAGTTTTCTCTTGATGAAAAAGACCTTATCCTTACGGCTTATCAGCCACAGTCGCGCCTCCTGAATGTACTGCTCGAACCCCAAGCCATGCTGGAGGATAGTCTGACGTATGACCTTACGGCGTGGGCATTGCCGTTTGCCTACGGACTGGAGGCATACGCGCTGAAGGAGAAAATCTTGCCTACCCAAAGTTTTGAAATAAAGCCTTTATCGCCTCTCCCCTCTCCTACTGCTTTTGCGTACATAGCGCGTTGGGACGATTTTGAAGATGTGCGCTTCCTTACACAAGCCCTCAGAGCGGGCTTCAAAATCAGGCAAGCTGTCAATCCTTTTGAAAGTAATGCCCTTGCCTACCCTGCGGGCACATTGGTCATACTAAGGTCTGACAACAAAAATACGAAAGACTTTGACAAAAAACTCTTTGAAGTGGCGAACCAAACCCAAAAAAACCTGATTGCCTTGCCTACGGGTGGCGTGGACAAAGGCAATGATTTGGGTTCAGAATATTATGAAGTTGTGCGCTTGCCCAAAATAGCGGTAGTAGGGGGACAAGGTACTGAAAATGTGGAATTTGGCGCGGTTTGGCATCATTTTGAGCGCGATTTGGGCTTTCCTGTTACGGTTCTACAGCACGAGACACTTGGAAATGTCGACCTTACTGCCTACCATATACTCATCTTGCCTACAGGCAAATACAATGCGTACAGCGAAACATTGATGGAATATGCCAAACAAGGCGGAAAAATCATAGCGTTGGACAATGCCATGAATTTTACGGCTTTCAAAGGTACAAATAGCCCAATGGGACAGCGCATCTTGAAAATGCAAGAAGAAAAAAGCGAAACTGAGCAGTCGCCTCAAGCCATCGAACGCTATGAAAACCGCGAGCGAAATATGCTTACAGAGAGTACTGCAGGCGCAATTTGTAGAGTGGAACTTGATGATACTCACCCACTTGCCTACGGTTTGGGCAAAACGTACTATACTTTGCGCCTGAATCAAAGACATTATCCGCTTTTGCCCAAAGGACACTGGAACGTAGGCAAGTTCGGCACAAATTCGCTTGTGAGTGGCTTCGTAGGCAAGCAAATGCTCGCCAAAATTCCAAATACTTTTGCTTTTGGGGTAGAAAATGCAGGCAAGGGCAAAATCATTTATTTACCTGAAACGCCTGTATTCAGGGGCTTTTGGTATAATGGCAAGATGCTTTTTGCCAATGCTGTTTTTGCTGTGAAGTAGTTTTGATCAGACTACTGTACAATTTCAATTTAAGCCCCTAAAATTACTAAAAAGCAAAAAAATATAAAACTATTTTTCTTTTTTTGTACGTTGTCAATGGTCGAAGACCTTGACAAGCGTGCAAAAAAAGAAAAATAAGCCGATTATTTTTTATTTTCAACGCTTGTCAAGGTCTTCGACCACCCGCAACGTTAAAAATAAAAAATACCAAATAACAAATTGTACAGTAGTCTGAGTTTTGATAATAACAAAAACAAAGCGGGCAGGCAAGGAAATATCCTTGCCTGCCCGCGCTATTTTTTGAAATTTTGCTATGCAAATGTCAAAAGTTGAATGTCAGGATTATTTATTTGCTGTTTGATTTCTTCGAGATAGTTTGGATTTACTATAAAGATGCTTTGGAAAGTTTGTGAGGCTTGGGTGAGTGCCACTTCTGGGGGCAAAACAGGCTGGGCGTGTGGCGCAATGAAGCCGTTTTGTTTTTGTGGATTCAGGTCTATCAGCGCGGGTATGATGCCCTTGCCTGCATCTATGAGGTGTGTAAAGCTAACGCCCTTGCCTCCCGCTCCCCAGATTGCTATAGGCTGGTGTTGGTAGGCAAGGGCTTTGTAATGCGCCACATTTTCCTCAAAGTTTGGTTGCAAATACGCGCCTCCTTGTGGGCTGGGCGTATAAGTGGGCTTCAAATCTTGCAAATCTGCCATAAGGTAAAGGTATTGCCCTCCAAAAATATTGCCTACCGTACTTTGTGTAAAAAAGGAGGCAAGGCTATGGCGTGTAAAGTAAACGACTTGCTCATAGCAAATATCACAAAAGGAATTGTTATTTGCAATCCATTCAAAATCAAGCACTTCTATATATACTTTGCCTTTGTAATGATTTGCTTTGGCTATGGTATGCAGGAGTTCAAAAGGATTTATGACTGTGTAGAGCATGTGGCGCATCACAAGCAAATCGGCATTTTGGGTAGAGTATTTATCAGAGAAATAATCTTTCACGATTTTAGGATTTTCGCCTTCATACGTGGGGTCGAAGCCTATAGCATCAAAGCCCCGCTCAAGCATGAGTTCAAGAAAATGCCCTTTGCCACAACCTATCTCGGCTACTTTCTGCGCATGGGGGACTTCTTCCTTCAAAAGCTCGATGATATTTTGGAGGTATTGCTGATAGTAAGCGGAATGTTTTTGCTCATTGTCATATTTTTGGTTGAAGTCCAAAAGATTTGCTTCAAAGGTTTCATTGAACACAAAGCCACACGCATCACACACCTTGAGTGTCATATCGCCTACAGGGGCTTGTCGCGCTTCGGTGGCTGTACTGAAGACCATATTGGGAAATACAGGCATTCCTGCTACATAAAATACTTGGCGTGTGTTTTCGGATTGACAGAGTGGGCAATTTGACATGAGGGGGAAGGGTAGAAGGGTAAAAGGGTAGAAGGGTAAAAGGGTAAAAGGGTAAAAGGGTAAAAGGGTAAAAGGGTTTGCGGGTAAAAGGGTTTGTGGGTAAAAGGGTAAAAGGGTAAAAGGGTTTGCGGGTAAATGGGTTTGTGGGTAAATGGGTTTACGGGTAAAAATGCGGGTAATTTTTGGGCATGGATTTGAACCAGAAAGAGTCGAA
>JAAFJK010000642.1 GCA_013298105.1 Cytophagales bacterium | reverse complement strand
GCGTGATATTTTGGTGGCGAAACATACGCTTGTGCATGAGGCAGATTGGCGTGCCAGTCCCGACAGCGCAATAAGCAAAATAGAACGTGAATTTAATTATCCTTTCATCACGAAGCCCGCAGATGATGGCTGTAGCTCGGCTGTAAAAAAGATAAAAAACCGCGAGGAATTGACAGCTTTTGCGGATATGATGTTCCGCCCAACGCCTGAGTTCTTGCCTACCGCTATAGAAACGCTGAAACTCAAGCTGAATGAGGAATTTCCGCAAAAGAATTATTTTTTGTTGGAGGAATTGATTGAAGCGAATGGCGCGAAACTTTTTATGGAAATAACGGGTGGTATGCTTACGCATTTGGACAGCAATCGAAATGTGAGTTATGAGGTTTTCGAGCCTTCCGAAACACTCTCTACGGGTGATGTGCTTTCGCTTGAGGAGAAGTTTTTGGCAGGCGAGGGGCAAAATATTACCCCCGCTACTTACGCACTTGATGCGACTGAAAATAAACGCATTAGCCAAATTGTGCGCACTGAATTGGGCAGGGTAGCTAAGATTTTGGGTGTGGTGGGCTATTGTAGGATTGATGCTTTTGTGCGTGTGTATGAAGATGGGCGCGTGGAAACGATTATTATTGAGGTTAATTCCTTGCCTGGTATGACTCCCGCTACCTGCATATTCCATCAATGCGCCCTCAATGGCTACAAACCGTATCAGTTTATTGATGAGATTTTGGATTTTGGGGCGAAAAGATAACTATGGAAATTCTACTCAATCAATATCAAAGTTCCAAAAACACTTCCATTCATTTAGAAACCTCTAAAAGAAGTATCATTGACAATTATCAGGTTTTGGAACTGTCTTTGCTCGAACACCATTTAGGAAAGGAATATGAAGAATATGCCTTTGCAGTTCCAAGAAGCTCTATGTCGCCTCTGTATAATTGTCATGGTATGACATTTGCCTCACGTCGCACTTGTATCGACAATTCAGTAGAAATTCGCAAGATTTTGCAAGATGATGGCTACAAGCAAATTGTTCAAAAAGACATTCTAAGTGGAGATATTGTGCTTTACATCGATTCTGATAATGAAATCGTACATTCAGCTACTATTGTGAATGTTGATAAAACAAATGCCTTGCCTACCATACGAGTAGTTAGCAAATGGGGGAAATGGAAAGAATATATCCATGATTTGCATAATTGTCCCTATCCTGACACAAAAAAGGAATTTTGGCGTTTAACTCATGAGCAGTATGAAAAAAAAATTTGACCTCAATCTAACCACGCTTACAGCAGATTATGCTGTAGCCAATACGCCCTTGTTTTGGTTCAAAAAACTGATACAAGATGAGAGTATTTTGCAATTAGTACAAGACGAAAATACACAAGCCCTTATAAGTGAGTTCAAATACTTTGCTTCTACAGGCATCAAAGAAATGGCAGACTTGGTATATGCATACAGTGTCTATATGGCTATTTTGCTTAAAGATGATGATTTGACTGCTAATTTCTTGGAAAATGAAGGTAATATACACTTTGAATGGTTTTCAGAATTAGTGTCGGCTTATCAAAGTTATTATAATCCTGTGCAAACATTTCATCTATCTATTTAACCCAAATATTGTATGCTTTCCTCTAAGTTAATCCTTTGTGCAGAAAATGTAATAGTTGATGAACAAACCAATAAAGTTTCTATCATAAACATTTTGGAAGATATTGTAGTGGAAAGTTTCCCTTTTCATCTACCTGCTACCACTATTTTGAATGTGCTGGAGCGTCAAGCGTATGATTCAGACATACATCATTTGACATTCACAATTTTATTGGAGGGAGAAACTTTATTCATCGATGAAGTAAAAATAAAATTCAAGAAAAATAATTTAATAACTCGCGCTATTCTCAAGCTACAAGACCTTTCCTTTGAACAAGGCGGCGTTATTTCATTTACTGTTTATTCAAAAGGTGGCGAAGAAGAACTTGCCACATACCAAATAAACCTAAAACTGCGAAATGAAAAGATTGTGGTTCATGAGAATATTGGGTATGAGAAAGGCGTACCTGTACCTGCAATATGATGCTATTTTTCATACTATTATTGCCCCCACTGTTCCAAGTTTGTTTCTAAATAACTAAATTACTGTTTCAAGTTTAGCGAAGCGAACTTGGAACTTACTTTTTTGCAAGGTTGTACCTTGCGTTTTGCGAAGCAAAACAATGCCGAGCTAATCCGTACTAAAACCAATACAAACGATAGTAAAAGTGCTTTTTGTCTTGGGTTTTGATTTGGTGCTAAAAAGGTTGTAATTTTGTAGCGGTTTTAGCGTGATAGTTGTTTTGCTTGCGCAAAACGCAAGTTGGAAACTTGCAGAAAAGTAAGTTCCAAGTTACGCTACGCTAAACTTGAAACAGTATTTGTTTTTAAAAAATAAACTTGGAACAGTGGGGGGCAAAAAAGCAAAAAAATGTATCTATTTGTACAAGTAAAGCGTTATGAAAGTGAAAGAAATAATTGCGATTATAGAAGCTGTATGCAAAAATATCTTATCATTATAGAAAAAACCGCTACGGGTTATTCTGCCTACTCCCCCACTGTTCCAAGTTTGTTTCTAAATAACTAAATTACTGTTTCAAGTTTAGCGAAGCGAACTTGGAACTTACTTTTTTGCAAGGTTGTACCTTGCGTTTTGCGAAGCAAAACAATGCCGAGCT
>JAAFJK010000617.1 GCA_013298105.1 Cytophagales bacterium | reverse complement strand
CAAAGTCGCAAAACCTTTTTCATTGTTTGTGAGTGTATCTGCATCTATTTTTACATCAGGATTGTCAATCACTTCGAGATTCAATGCCTCAAATCTTTTGGCATTTACTTTTGTGCCTATGCTGTATGCGCCGCCTACGTGAAGTTTGTAATTTTTGCCTAAGTTGCGGGTATAGCCTATACCTGTTTCAAAAGTGAAATCTGAGTAAGCCGTTCTACGATAGCGGTTTGCTTGGAAAGAAGCCGTTTGATTTGCCCCTTCAAATATCTTAGAAATCGTCTGGTCTATCACTGAACCAAAAGTATAATTTACCTTCGCCCCTATAGAAAATCTATTTTTCAAACTGTCCACATTCAGCATAGAAGCAAAGTCGTACCCTGTCGCAAAAAATGCTTGATTGATACCTCCTTCACGCTGATAGGTAATGTCCGATAAAAAATTGGAGCTTACTACATTTTGCCTTATTGAGTTTCTTGAATTGGCAGATGAGTAAGGTGTAAGCCCAATGCACGCCCCCATTTTATTGGAGAGTGGGAAGGCAAGTTTCAAATAATCAATACTCCCGCCAAAATCACGTTGTTGTTCATTATTTTGTTGCAAAGTTTTGTATTGGGCTATCCAGCCGCCTTCAAAAATAGTCGTTTTGCTTTTAGAAAGTCGCCCCAAAAGCGCGGGATTGACTGTATTGATAAAAAACGGCATATTGTAGCTCGTATGTGCGCCAGGCATGATTTGCTGTGTGGCTGTACTTGCGAGGCGAATGTCGCCAATGCCTGCTTGTGAGTAAGGCGAATTGCCCAAATCTTGAGCGAATGAGTGGACTGTGATGAAAAAGCTGAAAACTGATAGCCAGTATTTATACATTATAATGCCTCCAAGTGGTTTAAAATTTGATTCAATCCTATAAGTCCCAGATTTGGGAGTGCAAATATCGGAACTTTTAGTAAACTTCCCAAAAAATTTGTATCTCCTCCGCAAACTAAGACCTTAAGATGTGGAAAAAGGTTGCAATAACCCGCTATAGTATTTTCAATTTCTGCCAAAACGCCCCCAACTACCCCGTTATAAATTGCTTCTCGTGTATTTTTGCCTGTGAGGGTAGGCAAGGAAAATTCTCCCGAATCCACCAACGGCAACTTAGCTGTAAACTCGTGTAATGCCTTGAATCGCATATTTACGCCCAATGTGATATTACCGCCCTCAAACTTGCCTGCCTCACTCAAAAAATCCAGCGTGATGCACGTTCCTGCATCTATTATCAAGCAAGGGGCATTGGGAAAAAGATGCCACGCGCCTACTGCTGTAGCAAGCCTATCCGTTCCGAGTGTTTGCGGAGTTTGATAGGTATTGCCGATAGGCAAAGGTGTAGTGGCTCGGAAGTGATGGGTAGGCAAGATGCTCTGTAGGGTAGGCAAGGCATCTGTAGGCAAGTTTTGGGTTGCCATAAGGATAGCTTTAGACGCATTTGCCTGACGCGCAAACGTATAAAGGCTTGGAGCGTCAGACAAAGTATGTACTTCTACTAAGGCATTTTGTTCAAAAACGCCTACTTTTAGGCGTGTATTGCCCCAATCTATAGACAAAAAGCGCGGACTTGTCATGTAGTTATTCAGCCCCCAGCCCCAAAGGGGAGTTTTTTGTACGTTTTAGTTTAAACTTGCCTATGTGGGGCTGGGGGCTAAAAATCGTAGGCTTGTCGGCTATTTATTCTCCATGAGATAAAAATAATAAAATCGTTTGCAAGTTTCTTTTTCTTTCAAAGTTTTTATCATTTCTGCCTCAAACTGTGCATCTATATCTTCCTTACTGCTTGTATTGGCAGCAATTTCGGCTTCATACTGTTCCATTTTTTCTTCCAATTTGTCGGCACATTGCACAAATTGGCTTTCTTCTTTGTCTATTTTATCCATGTCCTTCCGCAATGCCTCTATTTCTTGTGCCGCAAGCACTTTTTGTAAGTCGTCTGCGGTTTTGACTTTTTTGTCGTCAAGTTTCTTGAGCATGGCGCGTGATTCGGGCGTAAGTTGTTGAAGCCCATATTTTTCAAAACAGTCGCAAATTCCCGAAATCATCACATCAGCTATCTTGGCGATGCCTTCTTTGGGTTTATTTTGATTTTTGTTGTCGCCTACTTGAGCGAAAGTGAATTGTGCTATCGCAAAGGCGCACAGAAAAGTGAGGAGTTTTTTCATACACTGGTAATTTCGGAAATCTTGTTATGTTCTAAACGAAATAGTTTTTATTTTTGTTGCTATGTTATCTAATTTTTGTGGAAGTATCGAGTTTGTCATTGCGAGCAAAGCGAACAATCGCTTTTTTAATCTCCACAAAAATTGTCAGACAGCCCTAATATTTAAACCCGTTTTGCCATAAAGCTCAATACTTTTTTCCTTTGCGCAAAATAAACCAAACGCTTCGCGCTATGATACGTACATGATTCCAGAGGGTAGGCAAGAGTCCATAATGTTTGCGCATGAGCGCGAATCGGTCTGCGAGCGACTTTTGCAAATTACGTCTTGAAAAGCCCCCTTGCAAATAAATCGCTACAGTCGCTTGGACATTCGTAATGCTCCTTGCCTGCCGCAAGGCGCGAATTACCCAGTCTGTATCTGCGCTATAGTGATGCTGAAGGTCATACAAAGGCGCGATACTTTTGCGGACTATGATGGCTTGATGACAGACCATAAGTCCCATTTGGAGGCTTCGCCAAGTCAATTTTTTTGGTAATTTCAAGGGAGTAACCTCGCTTCGCAAGCCCATATACTTGCCTGCCAAATCCCTGAACTCCGTTTCGCCATAATATATATCGGCGGTAGGCAAGTGCATGATTTTTTGAAGTGTATCAGGCGCGAATATCTCATCTCCAGCATTCATAA
>JAAFJK010000308.1:1251-11998 GCA_013298105.1 Cytophagales bacterium | reverse complement strand
GTGTTTCAATTAAAAGTTATTTGCGTGGTTTGGGTGGGGGTGAACCCCACCCCTACACCAAAAATATATTTTATTATCCTTCCATTTATTTTTTAGGCTTTTTTCAAGAAAAAAGCTATAGTGATTTCTTTTGTGCTGTTGCGCTTTTTTCAAGAAAAAAGCTATAGTGATTTCTTTTGTGCTGTTGCGCTTTTTTCAAGAAAAAAGCTATCTTTGCTTTAAAATAATTCAAAAATGCACATTAAAATACTTTCCACCCTTATATTGTGCTTTGTCTGTCTGGCAGGCAAGGCGCAAGAAACTGTCATAGACAGCCTAAAAAAAGCCTTAGAAAGCGTCAAAGACCAAACCCAAAAAGTGGTATTGCTCAATCGCCTTGCCTCCGAAATGCATGACGCAGGCAAGGAAGATGCCGACTCATACAGCAAACAAGCCCTTGCCCTTGCCAAACGCTTAGAGTATGCAGACGGCATAGGCAACGCCCACCGCAATATGGGCGAAATCGCACTCACGCAAAGCAAACACAAAGAAGCCGAAAAATCGTTTCAAGAAGCCCTTGTTACCTTCAAAAACATGGAAGACGACCTAAGTATCGCTTATGCCTTGGAAGCACTCGGGCGCACCAAATATGCCCAAAGCGAATATAAAAATGCCATAGTTTTTTTTGAAGAGGCGCATACACATTTTGCCCGCATCAACGAACACACCGAAAGTACACAAACACTCCTAAATATAGGCGTAAATCACTATTTTTTAGCCAATTACGAAAAAGCATTGGACTATTATTTCCAAGCCCTGAAGCTGAGTGAAGCCCAAAAAGATGAGGAAAAAATACGCCTCATACTCAACAATATAGGTGCAGTCTATAAAAAATTAGGCAATTTGGATAAAGCCCTTACACACTTTCAGCGTGTACTGAAGTTGAGCGAAGCCCGCAAAGACGATGCCTCTACTGCCCAAGCACTCTCTAATCTGGGCGCAGTCTATGAAGACGATAACCAATGGACAGAGGCACAACAAGCCTATCAAAAAGCCCTCGCACTCTACAAAGAACAAAAATCATTACAAAATCAAGCAAAGGTGTTGAATAATTTGGGCGACCTTACACGCAAACAAAAAAACTACGAACAAGCCCTTGATTATCATTCCCAATCGCTCAAACTCAAAGAAGAACTCAATGACAAGCGCGGAGTAGCCGCCTCACTCGTGAATGTAGGCGAACTATACATGGCACAAAAAAACAACGAACAGGCACTTGTCTATCTCAAACGCGGACTACGTATGGCTACCAGCATAGGTGCGCGTGATAGCCAAAAAGATGCCTATAGAAGCCTTGCCTACACTTATGCTACCATGAGCAACCATGAGCAAGCCTACAATTATTTGCGCAAACACCTTGAGCTAAGAGATTCGCTCGCCCTCAGTGAAGTGGGCATAGCGGACTTGCAGGCAAGATTTCAAACCAATCAACGCGAAAAAGACCTTAAAATCAAGAATCAAGCCCAAGAAATCACAGACTTAAAACAACAACAACAGCAACTTTGGCTTTGGGGAAGTATCGTGATAGCGTTTTTTGCTATTTTTTTGATACTTATTTTCTTTTTTAAAAGAAAAATGTAACTTTTTTCAAAAAGCCTCCCTATTTTTGCACCCAAGATTATTATTTTTATTTTTACTCCCCATGGCAAAAAACGCTGAAATCGAAAACTTGCTGAAAGAATGTGCCAAAGCTGGCAAATCCTACATCTATAATCCCCAAGAGGAACAAGATGAAGAAGAAAAGCAATCCGCCTACGTACTATTCGTAGGCAAGGACGAAGGACGTGATGTAATATTTGATACTTACATATCTACCTTGAGTTATGAGTATCACATGAACGTACTTGATGAGGCGGAAGGCATCTTTTTTGAGAAACACCCCGAACTCAAAGATACCGACTTCTTCGAATTTGAAGACAAGTACCAACTTGAGTATGACCAAATCGTAGATAAAATCTATCAAGACGATACCATCAGAGTACAAGAAGACGCGCTCATCTATGAAGAAGAAGAAGAAGAAAACCCTACAGGCTTGGGCTTAGAGGTTTTCTTGAATGTAAAAGAAATAACAGATGAGGTGATTGCAGGCTTCATCAAAAAGTTCAACTCTGATACATTCTCGCCAAGTGAAGAACTATTCAGTTTTGCAAGTGAAGGCAGAGAATAATGGTTCTTTGACAATTTTTGTGGTAGTTTTTTTTGCTCAATAGGATAGGGTTTAAAACCCTACTGATTACCCATATCTTTTCTGCTTTTAGACACTCATCTAAAAACAGCGAAAATAACGTAAAAACAAACATTTTTTTCGGTTGGCAATCCGTTTACGGTTGTCAATCCGAAAAAAAGACCGCGAATCATCTCAAGAATTGTTAATTTTTAGGGTTGTCTGACAATTTTTGTGGTAGTTTTTTTGCTCAATAGGATAGGGTTTTAAACCCTATCCTATTGAGCAAAAAAGGCGTTTCTTGAATCCGAACTTGCTCAAAAATTGTCAGACAACCAGAATAATCTTGTCTAACCAAACTGTTTCTTCAAAAGTTATTGCGGAAAATAGACGTAATTGTACGGTCTTTGTTTCCGCAATAATTTTCTGGTTCTTAAAAAGTTATTACGGGACAGGCTGTAGCACAGGCTTCCAGCCTGTCGTTTTCAAGTCATAAACAGGCTGGAAGCCTGTTCTACAGTTTTGCCTCCGCAATAACTTTCGAAGAACCAATTTTCTAAGAACCACCATTACTTCGGCTGGGCAGGCAAGGGCGCACTTATCCGATAGCTTCGCCATGCCAAAACCAAAATAAGTGGCAAAACGGCTATGTGATAGACTTGTGGCAAAATAAACCAATCTAATACAAGTAACACCTGAAAGATAGCAAAACCCGAAAAATACCAGCCCAACACCTTGCCTACCTGCACGCGCAAAAGCCAAAACGCCAACACAGCATGAGGTGGAAAAGCCCAAAGCATATTCAGGTTCATGTGAGTAGCGAGGTGGTCTGTAGCTATCCACATAGTCAAAAATAAACAACCCGCCAACCCTGTAATAAAAAACAGCCCAAAATCTACACCACGTAGCCTAATACCTTTTTTCATCTCCCAAAAAGTAAGCCCGCCCAAACCAAGTCCCAACAAAGTCATCAACACTATAGGCGTAAAAATACCATGCGCAGGCTGAGATGCCATCACTTGCAAGGCTTGTTTTTTGGGTTTGGCGAGTGGTGCTTTTTTGCCATCTGTAGTAAGTATCGCTTCGCTTACAGCCTCAGAAAGGAAGTTAGGCAAAAACATTTCTTGCTGTATAGTCGCTTGATTATCAGCCCTCAAACCCAAAATAAGATAAATCCCATAATTTACCCACGCATCTTTCAAATATGGCTCAAGAAGTTGTTTGAAAGTCTTGCGCTTCGTGTCTGTTTCGGCTCTCCAAGTGAGGCGATTCCCCAATACCTTTTGCAACACATCGCGTATGCGCGTAGCGCAGTTGTCATAGAAAAAATCATATTTGTAATCTCTGTTTGCGGGCTTCGCATTATTTTCTAAAAACTTAAAAAGTTTTTGCTTGTCCTCAAGCGCAAGGTCTAAGATTTGCTCTTGTACTGAGCGACCTTCAGCTTGGTAATACTCAAGAAAAAGGGTGTAATTATCTCTTGAAAGGCTATACAAAAGCCTCCCTTGTGCAAATTTTAACAAAAAATTAGGTGTATTGAAGTCAAACGTAACATCTATCTGAAACAAAGGGTCATATACGCGGATAGCACTATGCCCAAAAATAGCATACAGCTCCTGCCCTGCCGAGCCTGTGATGAGGCTTATTTGGGCTTTGGCAGATAGTTCGAAGGCAAATACTTGCTGGGGCAGGCAAGCTAAAAAAAGGAATAAATATCGATAAAAACGTAAAAACATATCGGTAGGTTTGAAGTATGAGGTATGAAGTGCAAAGCTGATTAAGCCTGCAAATATATACACTCTTTTGTAAAATCTATCTATCCAATGTTTCTAAAAAAGCGTTTGCTTTTTGAAGATAAGCCGTTTGTTTCTCTGCGGGCATCTTATCAAAAGTACCCACCAACATACCCAAGCGCGGATTGCTTGTAAAAAAATCTCGATGCACGTGCATAAAACGCCAAAAAAGCGCGTCCCACGTTTCCTGCCACTTTCCTTTGGCAAAGTCGCTCATCTTCAATAAATAATTACTGCCACTAATGTAGGGCTTGGTAGCCATCAATCCGCCATCTGCAAACTGACTCATGCCATACACATTCGGCACCATTACCCAGTCGTAAGCATCTATGAATAGCTCCATGAACCATTTATAAACCTCGTCAGGGTCAAATTCACAAAGGAGCATAAAATTGCCTACCACCATCAGGCGTTCTATGTGATGACAATAGCCTGTTTGGAGTGTTTTTTGAATAACCGTATCAAGTGGCGCAATGCCTGTAGTGCCTGTCCAAAAACTCGCAGGGATTTTTCGCTTAAAGCCCCAAAAGTTCGTAGTACGTTCCTTGCCTCCCACCCGCACATAGACCGCCCGTATGAACTCGCGCCAGCCCATGATTTGCCTCACAAAACCCTCTATAGAGTTGGTAGGCAAGGCTGTTTGCTTCAGTACTTCTTCCAAAATCTGGGCAGGCGTGAGTAGTCCCACATTCAGCATAGGCGTAAGCACGCTATGGTGCAAAAAATGCGCCTTGCCTACCATCGCATCTTCATAACTACCAAATTCTTGCAAGCGCGACTGAATAAAGTCCTGTAGCCAAACCCTACTTTCTGCGAAAGTGATAGGATAATAAACTTGCTTTAGCTCTCCATAGTTTGCAGGATAATGTGTATTTACATAGCTGATAGCTTCTTCAGTATAGCTGTTTTGGGCAGGCAAGGCGATAGTAGGTGGAATTTTATTAGCAGGATATTTCAGGCGGTTTTCGGTGTCAAAAGACCATTTTCCGCCTACAGGCTTTTGGTCTGACTGAAGCAAAACTTGCCTGCGTTTGCGCTCATGGACATAAAAATCCGTTTGAAAATACCGTTTTTTGTCTTTGTAGTAACTTGCTATATCTGCAAGGGTATTCAAAAAACAAGGCGAAGTATAAACTTCTAAATCCAACCTATATTTTTGGCACATTTTGGTAATTCTTTTCCAAAGCCAATCATCTGCTACTTCAGTGATACACACTTTTTTTGTACCTTTTTGGGCAATGTCTTCTAACAAAAGGCGCACATCTGAGAGCGGATTTTGGGCTTCTACATAGCGCACCTCATAGCCTTTTGCCTGCAAAAAGTCAGCATAACAGCGCATACTCGCCCTGTGATACGCCAATTTTTGCTTGTGAAAACAGTATTGATTAAAAAATAAATACTCCTCTACCAAATAAACGACTGTATCGGGCAGTAGCGCAGGATTTTTTTCAAATAATTGATGTGGGAAAATGAGGCAGACTTCCATTAAATAATCGTGGGACTTTTATCGGGTTTGGCGTAGGCAAGGCGGGCTATGCGCTCGGTTTTGTGGTAGCTATCCAAACCGCTACAGGTAAGGCTTCCTGCTTTTTCCAAATCCATAAAACCATCTTCAGCGATACTTTCGTCAGGCACTTGCACATAGATAATCTTGCCTATGAGCATAATCGTTCCGTTGATTTCCAAATCTATTTTTTGTACAAGTTCACAACCGAGTTGTACGCGACTTTCTGCCACAAAAGGGGCAGGCAAGTCTGTTTTGTAAGTGGGTGTAAGTCCTGTTTTGTCAAATTCGGATTCATCTAAGGCATAGCGGGCAGAGGTCTGATGCGCTTGTTGATAAATGCCTTCGTGCAGATGGTTCAGCGTATAAAATCCCGTTTCTACGATATTTTGTAGGGTATGTCGAGGTGAAACATCAGGACGGACTATCAATCCGCACAGTGCAGGGTTCGCACCTATATGAAAGAAAGAGCTAAAAATAGCCAAATTTTCTTGTCCTGCTTGGCTTCGCGTGCCTACCAAAAGTACGCTTTTGAAGCCACCCAAAGAATTGATGAAGATGGCTCTGTAGCGTGCCTCCATCTCTAAAAGTTGTTGATTGGAAAATTCTTGCATGGGGGGATATTTTTTAAAATAACTTCTTAAAATACTTTTCGCACTTGCTCCAATAGTTGAAAAAAGAAGGAAAATAACCTTTCAGTTCCGAGAACATAAAATCACGCTCCTCTGCCTTGCCTACATAATGCGCAAAGGCGGGGTGCTTTTTGAAAATAAAATCTTTTACGTTGTGTTTTGCAGTAAGCTCACCTACCTCGCCTACCCAAAGGCGTATATTGGGAATGTTTCGTGAAAGAGCTATGATAAAATCAATCGTTTTTTTGGACATTGGGTATTTGGCAAAATGCGAAGGCTCAAGTATTAAAACACGATTCACGTCCTTGTCTGCGTGCCACAAAACATCTAAGTTATAAGCATTGTAAAGCAAAGTAGGTTTATGCACATCAAGCGTAAATACCTCGCTTTCAGGCAATTCTACAGGCAGGGCAGGCAAGGTTTGGGCTTGCAAAACCGCAGGCACAGGCAAGGTAGGCAAGGCTTCATAGGTGGTATCTAAAAAAGTGTTTGTCTGCTTAGTATTCAGATAACGATTGATATTTTCTTGATTGGCGTAGTATTTTTTACTGCTAAATGCGCCCGCTACCCACTGCCAACTGCACGTATTACTTGCCACATCTGCATCAAGCAAATGATAGTACAACCATTTTGCAGGAGCGTGCCAGTGTACCTTGCCTACATTGCAAGCAAGCGCGGCAATATACATACGTGCATGGTTGTGCATATAGCCTGTTTCGTAAAGTGTCTGAATGGCAGTATCGAGTCCTTTGATACTGGTATTTGCGTTTTCTATAGCGGTAGGCAAGGTTTGTGGATAGTGTACCGAAGGTTGCGGTTGTTTGATGTCTTGGTGGATTTTATCGCCCAAAGCCTCCCAAACGCGCTGAAAATAATCGCGCCATGCCAATTCTTGCACAAATTTCTCCAACTCGTGGCGTTCAAAACCACGCGCTATGAGAGTTTCCAAAATTTGTTTGGTACTTATCACACCCCGCGAAATGTAGGGCGAGAGATAGGTGATAGCTCCATTCAAATAATTGCGTGTAGAGGCATATTTGACTGGGTCGATAGCTTCTATTTTGGCTACAATCGCTTGATAGTCAGTCGTAAAGTTCATTACCTTTTGCTGATTTTATTTTGGGTAATCGTGCGCTGGAGTTTACAATGAAAGCGGTCTATTTCCTCACTTCTCGAGGCTTGATGTTTCGTCTTTCTACCCGAAACACGCGCTCGCCACATATTAAAACTAC
Source organism: Cytophagales bacterium (assembly GCA_013298105.1). Taxonomy (GTDB): domain Bacteria; phylum Bacteroidota; class Bacteroidia; order Cytophagales; family Microscillaceae; genus RDXI01. Next base: position 4,634 of record JAAFJK010000308.1, on the reverse strand, counting down.
TTCTTTTCATTTCTTGGCGCATAATTCGGATAACTTCCGCCTCACTTACACCAAATTGTCGCTCTATGGCATCAAAGGGCGTGCGGTCTTCCCACGCCATCTCGACTATGCGGTCTATGTCTGTGTCTGTTAGCATAGAGGTAAAATATTTTGTGTGGGTAAAATGTTTTAGGGCGATTTATTTTTTACGCAACTATTTAGCCCCCTGCCCCAAAGGGGAGAATTATCTCCAATTTTCGCCTATTTTAGTGTTTTGGTAGGCAAGTTTAAATCCAAACTTACACAAAAACTCCCCTTTGGGGCTGGGAGCTAAATAGTTACACAAAATTACAACTTTTCTACTACAAATACAAAAGCTGATATAAAAATCCAACATCTGAAGGTATTTTTTAATCTGATTGTTTTTTTGGATTTTCAAAACGCTCTTTGTAGCTTTGCAATATAAAAAAATAGTTCTTCAAAAATTATTACGGAATATTCTGTAGAACAGGCTGGAAGCCTGTTCATCATTTGAAACTACAGTTTTGCATCTGCTATGACTTTTGAAGAACCAAAAATATTTATAGAAGCCAAAAACAAAGAAAGTGTCAAGATGTTTTGTTTTTTGTAGAAAAACAAATATAGTTTGCTTATTTCAGACTTGTTGTGTATTATTGTGCCTAATTCTTAGCTGTGAATGTGATGAATATTTCTGCTCATTTCTGTACTTATACGCCGTATGCCTTTTTTGAAGAAGATGCCAAAACGCTTCTTTGTTATCAAGGTCCTTTTAGTATGTCTATCATCTCGCGTATGGGGCAAGATTTGCGTCAAGACACTGCCACGTATGGCTACATAAGTTGGAAGCTTTTTGCTATCTTCATAGAACTTGCGCAAAACGTACACTTTCATGCGGTTGAGCGAAATGTTACTTCCCAGCCTGAAACTATGCCTGTGGGCTTAGTGATGGTAGAAGATTTGAACCATACTTTTGAAATCACAACCGCTAACATCATTCCGATAGAATCTATCCAAAAAATACAAGCGAGATGCGAAGCCGTAAACAAACTCAGCTTGAGCGAATTGCGCAAATACAAAAACGAACTGCTATCTACTGCTGTAGATGAAAACCTTTCAGGCGGTAACATTGGGCTTGTGCAAGTGGTCTTGCTTTCACAAGAAAAAATCCAGTATGACCTTGTTCCTATCAATGAAGAAATCGCATTTTTTACACTCACTACCACCATTAAAAAAGAAAAACAATAGCCTGTTTTTATGGAAAGTTTTTATTTATCTCCAAGTGAAGGGAGTTTTGCCACTCCCAAAATAAGTTTTGATTTGAATACTTTTGTTTTTGACATAGAAGGCGAGTCTTTTATAGAAAACACAGATGCGTTTTACGCGCCTGTAGTGGGCTGGTTGGAGGAGTTCATAGACCACTATGCCGAAAAGATAGTTTTTAATTTTAGATTTCAATACTACAACAGTAGCTCATCTAAGTCTATTTTGCGTATTTTAAAAATACTCAAAAAATACAAAGAAACAGGGCAAATGGCGGATATAAATTGGTATTTTCCTGAAGGCAATGATGACCTTGAGCAAGAAGGCAAGGACTTTATTGAGCTTTTGAATATGCCGTTTCGAATTTTGATTATGTAAAATGCGATTACAATCGTTTCTTTACTTTTTCTACTAACCTGTGCAAGTCGGTAGGTCTGGTAAGGGTATCTGTAACGCCTGCTTGCAAGGCTTCACGTTTTTTGTGGGCTTCACTTTCCTTGAGCAGTAGCAGGATAGGCAAGTCTTGAAAAAGAGAAGATTCACGGAGTTTTCGCACAAAATCGAGTCCATTCATTTGGGGCATCTCCCAATCAGTGATGATAAGGGCTACTTTTTGGTGTGCCAATATACCCACCGCTTCGAGCGCGTCTTGTGCCTCTATGACCTCAAAGCCCGCATAAATAAGCGGGAATTTGAGTACATGGCGTAGTTCTTCGGATTCATCAACGATAAGAATAGGAAGCATATCGACAGAGGGGTTTAGGCAAGTATTTGGCAGTAATGGGCGTACTTTTCGGGTGTAATCTGGAGGCGAGCAAACCAATTTGCAAAATAAGCAGTGAGTTGTGCGCTTCGTGGGTGTGTGTGTTTGTGGTATCGCTCAAAGTCTTTACAATTTTGTATTTTGTCTGCCACGAGCATTTGGTTCACTTCTTCGAGTGGGCTAAGTTTGATTTCTTGTATATCTTTGACTTGCCTGCCCGACAGATAAAGGTTGGCGATATGCCGATATTCTATAGTCAGCAAGATTACTTTTGCCTCTGTAATTCTAAAATCAAACGAATCATAACTTACCTGCAAAGCTTGCGATGCTTGAAAAATGGGGTGCAGGCAATAGGCTTTTTGGGCTTCGAGGGAGGCTTTTTCATTTTGTAAAATGCACAAACCTTCTGTAATATGTCGTATGAGTGGCACTTGGCTTCTGGTGGCGACTTTATCTGCGTAATATTCGCTAATGGCTTTGTATTCTGCGGTTTGCGTTATATCAAGCATTGTATTTTTTCTTAAAAAAATCGTAGGCGACATTCAGTTTTGCGGAGATGCTTTCAGCATATTTCTTTTTATCTTCGTCTGGAAACTTATCAGGGTGATATTTTTTCATCAAAGATTTGTAGCTGGCTTTTATTTCATCAAAAGTAGCCCCTTCTTTGACTTCAAGGGTTTCGAGGTGTTTTTTTTCTTCGGGCGAGGTGGCATTGTTTCGGGCAAAATTCTCATAGCTGTTGTCTTGTTCGGATTGTCCTGTTCTATATTTTTGGTATTGCCTGTGGCTGTAGTCGCCTGTTTCGCGGGCTTTATCCTCAAATTTTTGGAAATACGCATCAAATTTATCAAACGCGCTGTCTGACTTGGGTTCGTATTTGTACTTGTATTTTTCGTAGGCTTGGTTTGGGTTTTGGGCGTATTCGCGGTGGGCTTGCCTGAACTTTACCTTTTCTTCGGGACTGAGTCCAAGGTCGTTCATGAGTGTTTCGATATCCGTATCTTGTTTTCCTGTGAGATTGTAGTTGCCGAGTATTCTTCGAATGGTAGGGTCTTCGGCTATCGCTTGGAAAATCTCTAAAAGCATCTTGGTAAGCATAGAATATGGACGATTTATGATGGACGATGGACGATTTACGATTTTTAGCACTTTATTTTTTATGCTGAAGCAAAAGTAATAAAAAATTCTTATTTTTGAAAAAAAATACTTGATTTTAAAATATATGCCCAAAATTTTGAACTTGCGCGTATAGTCTATAGAACGAATCAGACCACTGTACAATTTCAATTTAAGCCCCTAAAATTACTAAAAAGCGAAAAAAATATAAAACTATTTTTCTTTTTTTGTACGTTGCGGGTGG
>JAAFJK010000308.1:0-1241 GCA_013298105.1 Cytophagales bacterium | reverse complement strand
TTTCAACGCTTGTCAAGGTCTTCGACCATTGACAACGTTAAAAATAAAAAATACCAAATAACAAATTGTACAGTAGTCTGAGAATGAACATAAAATAAGTTCATCTTTTTAGCACCTTTCAAAACAATCCGTCAGTTTCAGTAAATCTCAAAATAGCCTACCAAAAATTTTGCAATCCCACTTTTTTATTTTTCTTTTGCAGTTAGCAAACCTCTTAGGAATATACATGAAATCATGTTGCCTTATCCTAATCCATAAAAATTTAATAACCAAATACTTATAGAAACGAAAATCGTAACTATTTAGCCCCCTGCCCCAAAGGGGAGAATTATCTCCAATTTTCGCCTATTTTAGTATTTTGGTAGGCAAGCCTAAATTCAAACTTACACAAAAGCTCCCCTTTGGGGCTGGGGGCTAAATAGTTACCGAAAATCATAATTCGTAAATCGTAAATCATCTATGTTACCTACAAAACCTCTCAATACAGACTATCTACACCAATATAGCCGCGAGCTGGCACTCCAAATGTCCAATAAATTCTTTGCCCAAGCAGATGTAATTACAGGAGAGCAAATATTGGAATTTTCTAACATAAAACAAATCAACTTCCTCATAATCAAGATATTAGAAGAAAGATGGGAAGCCGAAGCACTCCGATTAGAGAGCCCTTTTTTTGATTATGCCCCTGCCGAAGTCCAAGAGGGCTTACGGACTTTTTTGAATATACTCTCAAGGCACATCAAAGTACAGAAAAAAACATTTGTCGCTGTCCTCATCGAAGCTATCCAAGATACCTTATTGCTCGTACTCGACCCACGCGCTTTTTATGAACAAGAAATTCAAAAACCTGCCCACCTCAAACTTACTGCCGAACACTACCGAAGGCGCATCAAATACCTCCAATACAACCGCGAAATATTCAAAACCTTTGTAGGCGAGCTTGCCTTGCGCCACCCTGTTACGTTTCAAGTCCCTGAAGCTATGGCAGTGTGGCACAATACGCTGCGCGACCATTGGCGATACATCGAGCCAATAGAATGGCGCGTAAAAGCATTTAGCACACTCCTGCCTTTTGATTTAGATGATGCCTATACACGCGCTGTAGAAGTTTCAACCCCTATCCACGATACGGCAGAAGATGTGGCTGATGTAATACACGAACCTATCCACGATACGGCAGAAGATGTAGCTGATGTAATACACGAACCTATCCACGATACGGCAGAAGATGTAGCTGATGT
>JAAFJK010000771.1 GCA_013298105.1 Cytophagales bacterium | reverse complement strand
AAACACGCGCTTTTCCGATTGACTATGCCTGCGCCACAGACCACAGCTTTTATATGAACTTTACTATACCCGAAGGCTATAAGGTCGAGGAGTTGCCCAAGCCTTTTCGAATCAAATGGCAAGACAACAGCGTGAAGTTTGACTATGTTATGGAAGCAAAAGAGAACAAAATACAACTCATGAGCAGATTCGTGCTGACAAGACCGCTATTCGCACCCGAAGAATACAAACAACTCCGCGAACTATACGCCCAAATCGTAAGCAAACAAGAGGAACAGATTGTGCTTAAGAAGAAATAATAGGTTCTTTGAAAGTTATTGCGGAGGCAAAACTGTAGAACAGGCTTCCAGCCTGTTGTTTCAAATGATAAACAGGCTGGAAGCCTGTTCTACAGAATATTCCGCAATAACTTTTGAAGAACCAACTATCAAAAACCAAGTTTATTTGAAATATGCCTTCACACAGTTATCAAAAACCGTAATAACTTTCTAAGAACCAAAAAGATGAAAATAACGAATCGAAAAAGATGATGTTATTTAATTTCTTTTCCTTACATACCATGAAAATCAAACTCTTAACTATCTTTTTATGCTGCCTTGCCTGCTCCGCGTGGGCGCAACGCAACCTTTCTCTTTCAAACATACCTGACTCTTTGCTGAAAAATGCGAACTCTGTCATGCGCTTGTATGAAGAAACTTTTAAAGTCGAGCATATCGGCAAAGCCACCCACAAAGTACACATCATTTGCACTGTTTTGAATAAAACAGGCGATTCAGAGGGCATTTTGTCGCTCAGTCATGACAAACTTACCCAAATCAAGTCATTGGAAGGCAAGCTGTATGATGCGGGAGGTACGCAAGTTCAAATTTTGAAAAAAACGAACATCGAAGACCGCGTGAATGAAGCAGATTATGAATTTACAGACGATAAACAACGCATAGCGCGTTTTGACTACAACGATTACCCTTACACTGTAGAGTTTGAATATGAAAAAGTAACCACCAACATGATGTTTTATCCTGTCTTTCAGCCACAGGAGAGCTACGATATGGCAGTGCAAGAGGCAAAACTTGTGCTTTTGATACCCGACAATATCAAATTCAGACACAAAGCACTGAATACCAAAACCAAGATGCTCACAGGTACTTATGAAGGGGCAAGAGGTTATACTTGGATAATGAAAAATATACCTGCCGTAAAGCCCGAATCGTTTAGCAAACATTGGGCGGAGCAAACGCCTGTAGTGTATCTCGCGCCTACTGAGTTTGAAGTAAGCGGCTACAAAGGGGAGTTCAACTCTTGGAACGATTTGGGGAAGTTCCAAAATGTACTGAACAAAGACCGCCAAACCTTGCCTGCCAATACCATAGCGCATATCCAAAAAATAACTGCCGATGCCTCTACAAAATACGAAAAAGCCAAACGCCTCTATGAATATATGCAGTCCAAAACCCGCTACATCAGTATTCAGCTTGGCATAGGCGGTTGGCAGACCTTGCCTGCCGAACTCGTGGACAACAAAGGCTATGGCGACTGCAAAGCCCTCTCAAACTACATGAAGTCTATGCTCAAAGAAGTAGGCATAGAATCGCATTATACCATCATCAGGGCAGGGCGCGGAACGCCTGATATTCAGCCCGATTTTCCCTGTTCGCACTTCAATCACATCATTTTGTGCGTACCCATAGAGCGCGATACGGTGTGGCTTGAGTGTACAAGCCAAAACCAAGCCTTTGGTTTTCTGGGAAGTTTTACAGACGATAGACATTGCCTAATCGTTACGGGGGAGGGAGGCAAGCTCGTCAAAACACCCAAATACACCCAAGCACAAAATGCCCAAACACGCACCATCACTGTAAAGCCCTTGCCTACGGGGGAGGCAAGTGCCAAAATAATCACTAACTACACAGGCATACAAATAGAAAATGACCGCCTCGACCAAATGCTCCAAGAACCCAAAGCTACCCAAAAACAATGGCTGATAGAAAAGCATTTGAAAATGCCCCAATTTGACCTTGTATCGTTTGAATATGTAGAAAAGAAAACACGCATACCTGCCATTACTGAATCCATAGAGGTCAAACTCAAAACATTTGGTACTAAAAATGGGAAGCGAATATTCTTAACCCCCAATCTTATGAATAAGACTGAAATGCCTTTTCAAAATGAAGAAACGCATGAAACAGAACTTAATCTAAGTTTTCACGATTTTATAGACTCGGACACTATCCAATACGAAATCCCTGAAGAATATCACATAGAAGGCACACCTACAGAATATAGTTTCAAAAGTGCTTTTGGAGAATACAAAACAAACGTAAAAGTAGAACAAGGCAAACTTACCTACATTCGCACCAAATCCATGCGCGGCGGTCGCTATCCCAAAGAAAAATACAAAGAACTTGTAGAGTTTTACAAGAATATCGTCAAAGCTGACAATGCCAAAATCGTGTTGGTAAAAGGGACATAAAACGACCTTGCCTGCCCGCGTGGGTAGGCAAGGTGCAAATCTCTGAATTTACACACGCGCTTGCGAAAGATTATTTTAACTGCTCGCCAAACGTATTGTGTACATCGCCTTTTGCCCGAATATGCTGAAGATGTGCAAAGACTTGAACCCAATGCGCGTTTTTGGGGTTTGGAGAAATTTGGCTTCAATTTTGTATTATTTAAAAAAAAGCTAATGCCAATTTAGCTCATGCGACATTTCAAAATTAATAGCCAATGAAAAAAATATTTTGGGCAATGTTAGGGACATTATTTTCACTGCAACCCATCTTAGCACAAAACCAAATAATTATTGACAGCCTCCAAAACCGACTTGACAAAGTAAAAGGGAAGGACAAGGTAGCTGTTTTGAATGGCTTGGCAAAGGAATATACCACCTTCAAAGCTGAAAAATCTTTGAGCCTTGCTGAAGAAGCACTCACACTTGCCCAAAAAGAAAATGACTTGAAGGGGCAAGCCGACTCTTATTATATCCATGGGCTTATCGCATTTGCTAAGCCTGAGTATCCGCAATCGTTAAAGTTCTTTTTGCAAGCACTTCCTTTGTACGAAAAACTCAATGATACCAAAGGAAAAGCGACCACTTTAGTAAAAACAGGCGAAATCTACAAATTCAGAAAAGATTACAAAAAAGCCTTAGATAAATTCAAGCGCGCACTTGAGCTATTCAGTGCTATGTCCGAACGCGCAGGCGAGGCTACCGCATTGGGGCAAATGGCAGAAGTCAATTTCCAACTTGCCAACTATGAAGAAGCCCTAAAACTTGCAGAGCAAAGCCTGAATCTTGCTCAAGAAGTAAACCCTGATACTAAAACCAACGAAACTGCCCGCGAATCTTGTAAAATACTTGCCGAAGTCCATCGAAACCTAAAAAACTTTGAAGAAGCACTTACCTACAAGGACATCTACATATCCATCAAAGATTCTATAGACCGACACCAAAAAACGCTCGGTCTTGAGCTACAAAGCCGAAATCACGAACGCGAAGTAAAAGAACGCGAAGCAAAACACAAAGCCGAAATACGCAAAGAACAAGAAAAGAAAGAAAAAGAAAACCGCGATACTGTCCAATATTCTATGATAGTGTTGATTTTTATTGTCTTGTTTGGAAGTATTTTGTTCTTCATGGGTAAGTTTGATGTGTCGCAGAATATGATAGACACCATGATTTTCTTGTCTGTTTTGCTTTTATCACGCTTTTTTATCGTCTTGATAATGCCTTATGCAAGTGCTATGGGCGCAGATGCACCTATAGTTACGCTCAGTGCAAACTTTATGCTTGCCTTGCTTTTCGCGCCTTTACAAAAATACCTTGAGCGAAAACTTAAGAAAAAAGTAGCCGAAGACATAGCTGAAGAATCTGAGAAAGATACACTCCGCGAACAAGTAAAACAACTTTCAGAACAAATAGAACAAAATAAACAAGACCAAATCCAAAAGGAGAAAGAGGCAATATCCAAAGATTTGAAATAAAAAACCAAGAACAGGCTTTCCGCCTGTTCTTGGTTCAGTGATTATCTTGTGCAGTCAGACATACATTTTTCAGGTCTTCCAAATCGCCCTCAAAGACGTTCATATCCACAGGTGTATTGATGCCATTCACTGTACCTTCATGGGAATGTTGCCAAAAAATCCAGTTGCGGTCTTTGATGCGAGAATTTTTTAGATTTTTGTATTGGGCTATCCAAAGCGGGTACTTTTTGAAGGCACTGCCCAAGTAAGTTTCATAAAAATTTCTGTTTGTATAGATGATGGGCGTTACCTTATACGTACTTTCCAACTTATCCAAAAAAATCCTCAATTCCTTCCTCAAAGTAGGCAAGGGCGTATCGCGCACCTCCTCTATGTCAAGCACAGGAGGCAAATCGCCTGCTTCGGCATAGACGTGTTGTATAAAATACCTTGCCTGCGCTTCGCCTCCAAGGTCAGGTCTGAAATAGTGATAAGCTCCACGCAAAATGCCCACGCGCTTACTTTCTCGCCAATTATGTTGAAAATATTTATCAAAATAGCGTGTCCCTTCAGTGGCTTTAATGAATACAAAAGTGATAGAGTCTTTTTTTACTTTCATTTTTCGGACAGCCTCCCAGTTTATTTCCCCTTGATAGGCAGATACATCTATGCCTTGTATTCCAAAATCGGCAGGTAGTTTTGCCCTAAAGTTTTGGTAAATGTTTGAGCGAAAAACCTTCTTTCGGGCGCGTCTTAGATAGTCAAGCGTGGCTTCGGGATAAAGGCTCACAAAAACTACAGCTACCAATACCAAAAACAAAAAACAAACACCTAAAAAACGTAGAAAATATTTCATAAAAGGGGAACAGGGAACATTTAACATTTAACATTTAACATTTAACATTTAACATTTAACATTTAACATTTAACATTTAACATTTAACATTTAACATTTATTAAATATAAGTTATTTATTATCAGTTTTTTACATAAAAAATGTGGTTCTTCAAAAGTTATTGCGGGATTTATCAAAATCGTTCGCGTAGCCATTCTGCAAGAATCCCCTGTTTAGCAAAAGCGCGGTGCTAAAGCGATAACAGACGCTTACAGCGTGACCTATTCTTTAGTGTGCTTCCGCAGGGTGTGATTTCGATATGATGTATTTTTTTGAGCTATATTTGTTTATTAGGTATTTATTACCTATCTTTGATTTAACTTATTATCCTATTTTGAGTGATGAAAATCGTAAATTCAGAAAAAAGTAC
>JAAFJK010000618.1 GCA_013298105.1 Cytophagales bacterium | reverse complement strand
CTCTGAAATATAGAAAATCCGTCAAAATCCGCTTAATCTGCGTTATCCGCGTGCTAAAAGTATTCACAAAAACGTTACTAATCTTTAAAGTCGTTATCAAATTGTAGGGGTGGGGCTTGCCCCCACCCAAGCCAAAAACAAGGCGCATTTTAGCGTGTTTTAGCTCGGTTTGGGTGGGGGCAAGCCCCACCCCTACATCAAAAATGTGTTTTTTTAAGCCTTGAAATCACGTTTTTAAAGAACTAATTGCCTCTGCCTTCGGGATTTGGGGGCTGTCTATACAAAATCTATGCACCTGACCAAAATACCACTCACACTTTGGCAACATGAAGCCTTCCAAAAAGCCCAAATAGAAGTGTATTTGGCGCGTTTGGATTTGATTCATGCAGACTTTGGAGGAAATAAATATTTTAAGCTCAAGCACAACATAGCCGAGATGCGCAGGCAAGGTAAAGATACGCTCGTAACTTTTGGTGGGGCGTACTCAAATCATATTTGGGCGACTGCCGCACTGGGCAGGCAAGAAGGATTCAAAACTATAGGCTATATCAGAGGCGAGGAAACCTATCCTCTGAACCCTGTGCTGGGGCAGGCAAGGGCGTGGGGCATGGCACTCCGCTATGTGGATAGGACTGCCTACCGCGACCTAAAAACAGGCAATCTACCTTGCCTACCCTCCGAATATGTAGTCCCCGAAGGTGGCTCAAACGCTTGGGCTGTGCAAGGCTGTGCCGAAATACTGTCGCTCATTGACTTGCCTGCCTATCAGTATGTTTTTACGGCTTGTGGTACAGGCGCGACTTTGGCGGGGCTATTGCAGAGTGGATTAGAAAAAAACTATCTTGGCATCTCAGTCTTGAAAGGAGGCGATTTTTTGAAAGAAGATGTAAAAGCCCTCTCCCCTACCCTGCCTGCCCTTGCGGGAACTTGGGATATACTTACAGATTATCATTTTGGGGGATATGCCAAAAGTACGCCTATACTGAAGGCATTTTGTGCTGATTTTACCCAAAAATATTTTATGCTTGATGAGGTCTATGTGGGCAAGATGCTTTATGCCATAGTAGATTTGGCAGGCAAGGGCTTTTTTAAGCCCCAAAGTACGGTTTTGGCACTTATCACGCAGCGGCAACTTTAGCGTCTTCTGTACTTGCTTGAATGGGGGTGTTATGGTGCGCTTTGAGGGTATTTTCTATGATTTGATAGGTTTTTTGTTGTAGGTTTGGTACGTCTTGGGCAGTAAGTCCTGTGGTAGAGATAGGCTCATGTACTATAGCTTTGGAAGTGTGCCACGCGGTTTGGAAGCGTTTGCTGACTATGCGCCACGTATCAAGCAACGTAATGGGTACGATAGGTACTTGTGCCTCCACTGCCAAGCGAAAAGCCCCATCTTTGAACTCATTGAGGTTCGGAGGCTCGCCTTTGATGCCTCCTTCAGGAAAAATCACAATGCTTTGTCCATTTTGCAGGGCTTCTTTGGCTTTTAAAAATGCTTTGAAAGAGCTGATTTTACTTTCTCGATTGACCATGATGTGTAGCTTTGAGAACATAGAACCGAAAAGCGGTATTTTGGCAAGCGAATCTTTGCCCATGAATTTATAGTCGCCTCTTACTACCAGCCCCATCATGACTATATCGAGCCACGAGGCGTGATTTGCACAATATACACAGGGTTTATTTTTGGGTACTTGTGCCTTGCCTACCACCCGATACGGCAGAAAGCTCATACAAAAAAACAGCCACGCCCACGCATAATTCAGTTTTGAGGCGTAAGTATGCCACTTGGGTTTGCTACCAAACAGATGCAAAAAGGGCAAAAACAACAGGAAAGGAACAAAAAAACAGATTGCTCCCCAAATTCCAAAGAAAAAATTGAACCAACTGCGCATCAAAATAGTTTTTATTGTTAGAAATTTCAATTAGTTATCGTATATTTGAACGCTAAAACGTTAAAAATGTTATGCGTGCATAATAAAATAAATGTAAATTATTTATTTTGAATAGGTTAAGGGTTGTTTGTGTCCCCACAAACAACGACATTAACAACAAAAGAAAAAAATAAAACTAAAATACCAGCTTTTTTATTAAATTTTTGCAAAACTAATCTTAAAATGCGGTTATCAAAAATATTTTCAGCCATCGCGCTCTTTATCGCGCTTTTTATTGCTTCACACTTGCCTACATATGCCACACACATCAGGGCAGGAGATATTATTGCGGTTCGCCTCTCAGGAACTACGTACTGCTTTAGGGTAATCCTCTACACAGATGATGCTTCTGATGCTGATACACGACAACTTGAGTTTGATTTTGGTGACAATACACCGCTCTCTCAACGCACCCTCGAACGCTGTGGTAACAAAGAACAACTAAAAGAAAATGGGGTTGCTACAGGCTATTCTGTAAATTATTATGGCTTCAATCCCCTTGTGCCTGGTTGCACCTCCTCACTTTGTTATACCTTTGGCGCACCTGGTCGATACATAGTTTCGTTCACAGCCGAGAATAGGCAAGGTGGCATTGACAATATGTCAAACTCGATAGGCACGCCTTTTTCACTCAGTATTGTGATAGATGTGGTGCCTGGACTTGGACTAAATACTACGCCCATTTTGACTATCCCGCCTATAGACAAGGCGTGTGTAAACCAACGCTTTTTCCACAATCCAGGCGCGTATGATACTGACGGAGATAGCCTTGTATTCAAGATGTTTACACCCAAAAGAAATAGAACAGATTTTGTATTTGGCTACAGGTCGCCCGAAACTTATGGAGGATTCATAGAAGGAAGCACTACGGCACCCGCTATTTTCAAAATAGACTCACGCACAGGCGACTTGAC
>JAAFJK010000456.1:12336-16921 GCA_013298105.1 Cytophagales bacterium | reverse complement strand
GGCTATAGACTGGAAAAAATACCACACCTTGCATATTTATTTGCCTATTTTGGCAAGACATGAACTCAATACATATCCGCTTATTTATGCACTTTGGCGTGATTTTCCACATTTGAAGGTCTGCGTACCGCGCGTAGATATGCAGACACAAACGCTTGAAAATATACCCTTTACGCCTCAAACGTCTTTGGGCATAGCTTCGTTTGGTTTGCTTGAGCCTTTGGATAGTGCGCCTGTATCAGCCCACGAGGTTGATGTGGCGATAGTTCCACTCCTTGCCTACTGTCGGCAGGGATATAGGGTGGGCTACGGCAAGGGGCATTATGACAAATTCTTGCCTACTTGTAGCCCCGATGTACTAAAAATAGGCATTTCACAATTTGCGCCTGTAGAAAAAATCACAGATACAGATGCTTTTGATGTAAAGTTGGATATGATTTTTACGCCCACGCGTGTGGTGAAAGTCTTGGATTTGTAGTGAAGTATGCGTATTTTTGTGGCAATATAACCCCTCCGAAATACTATGCTAACCGAATATGCCAAAAACGAAGCCATTGATACGACTAAAAAATGGGTAGAAACCCTGATTATTGGCTTGAATCTTTGCCCTTTTGCCAAGGCTCCTTTTCAAAAAGACACCATCAGATTTGTGGTAAAAGATGCCCTCGATATGCAGGGTTTTATGAATGTGTTTGCAGAAGAAATACAGTTTTTGGACAAAAACGCCTCTACCGAAACCACGCTTATTATCTTGCCTGCCTTCTCAAATGTGCAGCAATTTATGGCTTTCATGGGCTTTTGTGAGCAGACCATCTTACTGAATAATTGGGTAAAAAAATATCAAATCGTATCTTTTCACCCAAACGCTCGTTTTCAGGGGTTTGCGCCTGATTCGCCTCAAAACTTAGTGGGTATGGCTCCTTACCCTGTTTTGCATATCTTGCGCGTAGCTTCGGTAGAAGGGCTGGGCGCAACCCTCAAAAAAGACGTAATAGAAGAAAATGATGCCAAGCTCCGCCAAATTTCCAAAGAAGAGGTAGCAGAGCTTTGGAAAAAGATAATGGCTTAATTACGATTTTGGATTTACGATTTTGGATTTACGATTTACGATTTCACATTTTAAATACCTGATTTCAAAAATATTTTGACGTAAATCATAAATCCAAAATCGTAAATCGTAAATCGTAAATCGTAAATCCAAAATCTCTCTACCATTTCACAGTTTTGAAAACAGTAAACTCTATCAAATCATTTTTGGCATCAATCGTCCGTTTTTCTCGCTCGATGCCTTTGTCATATTTGGTAGTAGTATGGCTTAGTAAGACACCTTTTTGATAAAAGTGTGCGTGGACTTCACTTAGTTTATCGCCTACGTAAGTGTATTCTATCATCTCCATCGCACAAGGAAGTTTGGGATTGGGGCAATCGGTAGCACTTTTTATGTTTTTAGTCCATTTGAGGACGCGCCCTTTTTGGTCATATTCAAAAAGCTCTTGATAGTAGCCTTTTTTTGAGTCGTCCTCAAAGATAGGATATTTTTTGGAGGCAAGTAGCTTTGAATCTCTGTAAAAATCTTGCAACAAAAGCGTATCTTTCTTGCCTGCCACTACGCGCACGAGGAGTTGCAGGCTATCATTTTTGTAGGTGTATTGTTGGCGGATTTTGTTGCCTTCGTTTGTCGTTGTCTCGGTACTTGTTACTTGGTTTTTGGCATTATAGACAAAGGAAGTGTAAGTAACGGTATGTTTTTTTTCGTCCTCTACTTCATAATCAAACGCTACGTGGCGGGAGCGCACGTTTTTTTGTGCATCTAAACTATCTGTAGTGGTGCGTTTATATGAGCCTGTAACCTCTTGACTTACAGTCATCTGTGGAGAATAAGTGTAAGTAGTAGTACCATTGGACATACTTTCTCCACACATCACATCATATACAGCTACTTTATTTTGGGCATTGTATGTCCACGTTTGGGTACAATAATGTGTGGGGTGATTGTATTTTATTTTATTCCCATTTTTGTCAAAGTGCCATTCATATTCAAGTATAGCCTTTTTTTCTGTTTTGGTTTGGGTGTGGGCAGAGAGTTGTTTGATGCCTTTGTAGGTATTGGGGCTTTGCGCATACAGCGCGGGGCAGGCAAGGAGGCAAAAGAGGAGAAGACGCATGGAGAAATTTACGATTTATGGTTTTATATTTACGTCTTAGGGACGAATATAAATGGTTCGAGTAATATTGCAAATATAACGACCTATCTCATAATAAATTGTAGTTTCAATTCCACATGGTTCAAGTAAAATGCACAGCTTCATAAATGCCCCCGCTTGATTTGGTCAAGTTTCAATTCCACATGGTTCAAGTAAAATTTTGCAGTCCTTTGAAGTAGAGCAAGCCGAAACTGTGTTTCAATTCCACATGGTTCAAGTAAAATGAAGCCCAAGAACGAACCTTTGCAGAGCGTTACACGTTTCAATTCCACATGGTTCAAGTAAAATTCCTGAAGCGGACAGTGTGCAGGCATTTGTTACGAAGTTTCAATTCCACATGGTTCAAGTAAAATTCCCGATTTTGGAGGCACCTTGAACCAATTTAATAGGTTTCAATTCCACATGGTTCAAGTAAAATAGCTACCACTGTGCCTGTAGTAGCGGGTGCGTATGGTTTCAATTCCACATGGTTCAAGTAAAATCTTTCTCAATGGTTATACAATCATAATGCTCTCTTTGTTTCAATTCCACATGGTTCAAGTAAAATATCAGGTAGCCATCGCCTTGCTTTGCCACTTCGGTAGTTTCAATTCCACATGGTTCAAGTAAAATTCAAAGGGCTATCAGATACGCAGTTGATTGAAACAAGTTTCAATTCCACATGGTTCAAGTAAAATATTTTTTCGAGGGTTTTGGTGTGAAGCGCGTATAAGTTTCAATTCCACATGGTTCAAGTAAAATAGGCACACGCTCTTACGATTACTTGAAAAACTTGCAGTTTCAATTCCACATGGTTCAAGTAAAATCAGTTTGGCGTACCTACGCCCGAAACTTGCAAGGCGTGTTTCAATTCCACATGGTTCAAGTAAAATATGGCAACTACTGCTTCTTTGTGGTCAAGCAAGCTAGTTTCAATTCCACATGGTTCAAGTAAAATCCTCAAGGTTATTGTATAACATCTATACTTAGCAAGTTTCAATTCCACATGGTTCAAGTAAAATAAGTAATGAAGTGCCTACGGTGCCCGATTTTGCTTAGTTTCAATTCCACATGGTTCAAGTAAAATTCCAAATATTTTAATTATTTTTTTTCAGTTCCTACTGTTTCAATTCCACATGGTTCAAGTAAAATGGCGTATTTTTGTAATGTGCAAATTTATTTTGTTAAGTTTCAATTCCACATGGTTCAAGTAAAATTTTGCAGGCTACAACAGGATTCGTTATTTACCGCAGGTTTCAATTCCACATGGTTCAAGTAAAATAGGTTTAACGAGGTACTGACAACTTCCCTTGTTTTAGTTTCAATTCCACATGGTTCAAGTAAAATTTTTAACATTTGGTATTGGGTAAAAATAAAATACAAGTTTCAATTCCACATGGTTCAAGTAAAATCTGTGCAAAAGTTAAAAAGTACGGCTCAGACGTATTGTTTCAATTCCACATGGTTCAAGTAAAATCATAAAGGCGTTCGTTACCAATACGAGGATTTAGAGTTTCAATTCCACATGGTTCAAGTAAAATCAAAGCTAAATTATCGTTTAAGCTGTTTACACCGTTGTTTCAATTCCACATGGTTCAAGTAAAATTATAAATTTTAGGAGTGGATACAATCCCTTGTCGCGGTTTCAATTCCACATGGTTCAAGTAAAATGGTTATAGACTCGGAAACAGGTAAATTAACATTTATGTTTCAATTCCACATGGTTCAAGTAAAATTTCAAATCAATTAAGTTCAACTGCTCTGCACTGTGTTTCAATTCCACATGGTTCAAGTAAAATAGAAAAAAGAACGCAATGGATTGAAATTGGCTTTTTGTTTCAATTCCACATGGTTCAAGTAAAATACAAGCTACCTTGAGCGTTTTTGCAAGTTGGTTAGGTTTCAATTCCACATGGTTCAAGTAAAATTGTAGTATGAAAGAAAAGCGTTTTGTGATGTCCACGTTTCAATTCCACATGGTTCAAGTAAAATCTCTCAGGCAAAGGGCGCATACCTTTCAAGTATATTGTTTCAATTCCACATGGTTCAAGTAAAATAGAGTTTTACGATTGGGCTAATAATAAAGTAGTCCAGTTTCAATTCCACATGGTTCAAGTAAAATACTTGTTATCTTGTATAACTCATCTAAAGCCTCTAAGTTTCAATTCCACATGGTTCAAGTAAAATCCTACAGCACATCAACGCGAACCCCAACACCATTTTGTTTCAATTCCACATGGTTCAAGTAAAATCCCCGCTCCCAAAGGTAGGCAAGGGAGGGGAGAAAACCAAAAATATATCAAGAAAAATGCAAATCAGTGTCTGATTCATATTTCACACCTTCTATGGCATCATAGCCCAAATTGATAACATAAACGTCAGCTTCAGGGGCTATGGGTTGT
>JAAFJK010000456.1:0-12326 GCA_013298105.1 Cytophagales bacterium | reverse complement strand
AGATAGGAATTTTCAAAGTATATTCTTTCACCTTGTCAAATTGTTTGTTTTCGTACATATCCGCAAAATGGTGGATTTGATTATGTTTTTGCAATACACATTCGTAGGTAAGGTTGGTTATTTCGCGTGTAGTGATTTCCTCCAACTTCTTCTGTTCCCCTCTCAAAGTATAAACCCCTTTTACAATATCTTTCCAAATAGTGTGTACCAAATTTTTTGCTTTTTCTATTTCTTCAAAATACGCCTTGCCTACATTCTCCTTTGTATAAACAGCATCTACAATCTCCTTAAAATGCTTTTCACAGAGATTGCCCTGCAAACGCTTTTCATACACTTGCAAAAACTCAAAACTTTGGACTAATACCTTGCCTACTTTTTGGTAAACTTTTCGGCTTATTTCCGTTTCGCGTGTGATGACTACCTTAGCAAAAGCCATATCAGCCTGTCTTTCTTGTATTTTGCCTTTCCTATTTACACGCCCCAAACGCTGAATAATGGCATCTATAGGCGCGTTTTCGGTATAAAGCACATCAAAATCAATGTCCAAACTTACCTCCACTATTTGTGTGCAGACCGCTATGAAGCCACTCGTTTTGTCTTTGATGGTGTCCAAAACTTTCTCTTTTTCGATTTTGTCTAAAAGAATAAACTGCGAATGATACAGCATTTTGTCTTCGGTAGGCAAGGTTTTTAGGTAATCAAAAATCTCCCTTGCCTGCCTGATGGTATTGCAAACTACCAAAACCTTCTTACCTGCCTTGTAGTCCGCCATCATGTCTGGTACTTTCTCACTGATTAATCCCTCAAAAGTAGTCGTGATATGGCGTTGCTTTTCATCAAATACAGGTTCTTTGATGAGCGTGTAGGCAGGCAAGATTTTTTCCATTTCTTCCTTCAACATTTCAGGCAAGGAAGCACTCATGATGGCAAATTGTGTATTGTAAGGTTTGATACATTCTATCACTTTCAGCAATAATCCAAAAGTATAGGCATCATAAATATGTACTTCATCAATGATAATCTTGGCGTTGTAACTTGCCGCGCTTGTCATGACCCAATGTCCCCAATTAAAAAAACTGTAGAGCAGTTGGTCGACAGTTGCCACTGTAACAGGTTTGAAAAAAGTGCGGTTGTATAAATAATGCTTTCGCAATTCTTCAGGCTCTATATCTCCATTTTTCCTAAGCACATATTGCGCTGTCCCATGTGAAAGTCCAACCGCTTCCTCAAGCTCAAAAAAATGCTTCATTCTATCATACATCTTATTGGTAGTAACCATAGTAGGCAAGAGAAATATGATTTTTTGATTTTCGTTTTGATTTACTGCCCAAAGTACCGAAGCCTCCGTTTTGCCTTGTCCTGTAGGTATCTGTACGAAGATATGCCCTTTACTTTCTGCCGATTTTTTCTGAAAATCAGCCCAACCTACAAAAAGAGGCTCTTTTTGTTTCATTTTTTCAGTCAGGCTTTGGAAACTTTCTTTTGTGGTGTATTTGTAATTGTGGTATTCTGAAGAAGCCAACCAATCAGCATAATGCAAAATGGATTTGAAAAGCAAAAATATATCTCTCACTTTCTCATTTTTTCGCAGACTGCTTACTTGACTGAAAATATCATCATAAAAGAGTGTGTAGGGTACTGTAGTTTTCAAAATCTTAGGTTCAAACACCAAATCTTGCCATGTGGGTATTGCCATTTTTCGCGCTTGTTCGTTGATAAACTCAAAAAAATGCTCGAAAAATGAAGCCTCTGCATAAACCACTTTCATGTTTTTATGTCCTTCTGCATAAACCCCATGATAAAGTTTATTGTGATGACTTACCACTGCCAATGCTTCAGGGTAAAATAGCAAATCATTTTCATTATGCAAAGGTGCGTCTTGAGTGTAATGATAGATAAAAGGCAAAGAAGCCAAAGGGTGCGACTCCTGCCCTTCGAAAGCAATGCCACGCACTTTTTCTTGGAATTTTTCATTTGCCTTGCCTACGTCATGAAAAGCAACAGTTAGAAACAAACGCTTGATAACCAAATCTTTGTCTAAGCCATATTTTGCGCAAACTTGTTCTATTAACTTTGCTTTCCATTGCAAAACCATACCCAATTTATCAAAACAATCTTGTGTATGCTCTTGCAAGGTTTTTTCAGGTTGGCTTTTTGCCAATATTTTTTCGTACTTCATACAAAAAGATTAGAAAATTTGAAAGTATAAGTTTTCTTGTTCGTCAAAAAAGCCCTTGCCTGCCCCTATGATGGGCAAACTACTCACATACAAAAAGGCTTGAAATGTCTGAGCCTCGCGTGCTTCGCTGTCCTTTTTATGAGTAAATGTCGTGGGTAAGTTTACTTGTTTGGGGGCTTCATTCAGCAAATTCTTGCCTACCTGATTCCTTTCTTCCAGCAGAAGGCTGTACTTTGCTCCTTGTGCCTCTATAGGCAGAGTTGTATGTTGAAAAACAGCATTTTCTACTTCAGTCAATTCTACCTCTTGCAAATCTATGACTTTGATAAGTTCGTCTTCACGCCCCAATGACAAAGCCCATGCAGGATTTTCTAAACTTTGGCGTACAAGCGCAAAATCTTCGCTATCTGAAAAAGTAAGATACAACACAAATTCAGCTTGATACAAAAGTTCTCGCACAATCACTGCTGTCTTATACGGCGTTTTCTCCTCGCCTTTTTGATATGCCGCTATGCGTTTGCCTTCATATTTTCGGATTTGCCACAAATCATTTGCCTTGCCTGCCGAACTGCCTATGATGCCCATTTGGAAGCGGTTAGACTTTAACCATTTTTCGTTTACTTCTTGGGGGGATATGCCCAATGCACCTCCCAGCATACCTGCTACAGTAGTTTTGGGAGGCAAGGGCAATGTTTTGTGATAGGTGTGAAAGTCAGGTTGTCTAAATGAATTTAAACAACCTAACGCCTTCATGCGTAAGAATTTCATAATCAAAAGGATAGGTTTTGGATATGCTCAATGGCTTGGTCAAACGCATTTTGTATGCTTACAGTAGGCAAAGCGGAAGCCACCTCATTTTTGAAAATACCTGCTTGTACGCCCAATATTTGTTTTTGGATAATGCGCTGATTACCTTCCAATACTTCTTGAATGGCTTGCGTATGCAATTCCTCATTTTCATTCACAGCAAGTGTTTCTAAGAAAATAGGAGCCTTCGAACTTTGGAATGTGATAGCCAAAAACTTAGGCGATATATCTGTCAAGATGCGTGATTGCTTGCCGCCTCCCCAAATATGCGAAAGAGCCTGAAGAAAGTAGGTAAGGCGTTCACGCTTTAGCTCAAGGCTCAAGGCGTTTATTTTGCCTTTGGCTTCTTTATGCAATTCAAAGTCCTGAAACTTGCCTAAGCGGTCTAATTCTACCAAGAAATTTACCCTGAAATAGTTGTAGTAAACTTCGGTTTCAAAAATGTTTCCACCTGCTCCAGAATCGCCTCCTGTTTGCTCTTTTGATTTCGTCCCCAAGTCGCGGTCATTCCTGAAAGGAAACATACCTATAGCGGCAGAACCACGTACTACAGCCGTTCTACGCCTGTTTTCTTCTTTCGAAGCAATCATATAGCCCAACAAATCATCATCAAGGTATTGATTTGGATTGCCTGCCGTAAAGTTTACGCCTGCTTTTACTTGGGTTTGTACTACTTCAGAAAGCATAGAAGCCAAGCCCATTTCTTGCCACGCTTTGCGTATTTGGTATTTCAGGCTTTGCCCCGAAACGTAGGGAAGTTGATTGCCATTAGGCAAAGTTATTTTTTTGACAGTGCTGACATTGCCTTCTGTCCAACTTCCGTTGATGCTTCCCAACGAAGTTTTGAAAATGTATGCCACATTCAGGCAGTTTGTTTTTTGTTCTGACATAATGGTTCAGAGTTTTAGTTGATGAAAATTCTTATTGAGTTACTTTGTTTTAGCGTCTTTATACAAAAAGCTGTTCATAGCAAAAATGCTTACCAATGCTTTGTATTCTTCCCATTGCGGCGTATCAGGCAAGTCCTTGAAAAAATCTTCGCCATACGATACTTCAGTTTTGAATTGTGTTTCAGCCAACACATTCAAGAACTCAATGCGATTCTTAGCATTTCGAATACCAAACAAAATACCTTTGTTGTCGTTTTCTCGGCAATACCTACCTATGCGATTGCCTACGCTTTTGCACATTTCAACCATTTCGGGTTTCATATCAAATTGGGTTTTGGAGTTATAAATTTGGAAAATAATATCTAAGTAGGGAACTGAACTCGGCTTTTCCTCGCGCATTCTGACCTCGCCAAAAAACCATTCTACCGTTTTGGCAATACTTCTAAAATTGAGAATATCATCACATAAACGATTGCGCCATGTGGTATCATAACCATCTTTGAGCCTTTTGCTGAAGAAGCGCACAAAATTTAGAAAATTATCAAAGCTAAATTTTTCTTGCTCGCTGTGGTCAAAGGCTTCCAAAAGCTCGAAAAGTTGGGCAAGTGAGGTATATTCTTTTACCTCACGAAAGATGTTGCCGTCATTTGCAAAGGTAAAAATGCTTTTTGTGTAAAGTTCCTTGCGCACATCTTTTGCTAACTTTTCCTTTACTTGCTTGTAAGCAGATACTACAAACGCAAACATTGATTCTTGCTCAAACGTTGTGCCTATGATGTGCGTTTCAAAGTTACAATAATCTGCTCTTTCAATTTGCGTAACACTTTTAGAAATGCTATCATAAAATCTACTCAATTCCAAAAGATTTGAATCATAAAGCAAGAAATAATTATACAAATCGTCTTGCAACTGATAGCGCAAATTGTAAAATGAAAACAAGGCAATGAAAGCATATTTAGCCGAAATAAGCGGTTTGCCTGATAAATAGGAAGCAAAGTTCATTTCGCCACTTTTGCCTGTCAGGAAAGGAAAATCCATACCTGTAATGGTGTCAGCTACCTGAAAAGATTGACCACTGAAAAGGCATATTTTTTTGCCTTTTTTCAAAAACTCCGCTTTAAATCCCTCTCCTAACTCGTATTTTGGCGGATTATTCAAAAAACCGCGCCCCACCAAAGGAATAGGTTTAGAATTATTGGGTAATTGCACAAAATTCTCTTTCTCCCAAAAAGCTAAAAAATCTAACCATTCTGCTTCAGTCATAAAGTTATCAGTTTTCGTCACTTTATCAGGTTTAGGTAACACTACCTCTTTTTGTGGATTGTTAGCATACTTCCTATCTGTAAGCGTTATACTTTCTTTATCTATTTGGTAGGCAATTTGATACTTTTTTAAAGTTTGCTCAATTTGTTTTTTATCCTGCCAAGCGCAAAGTCCACCTTCTGTTTTGGGAACTTTGCCTGTAAAGAAGGACTTGAGGTGCATTTTAAAGTCTGTTTTTCGATAGACTTCAAAAATGCCTTGCCTGAAAATCCAACCCGCACCTGTAGCTTTTAGGTAGTTTTTCGTTACAGCCTCTTGTTGGGCTTCATTCAAAACCAACAGCAAATCAGGGTGTAGTTCTACTTCTGTTTCTAAAGGAGTAGGATTTTCCAAAACTATTTCTAAAGAATCAGAACGTAGATTTATCTCAAAAACAATCGTATTGCCTTCAGCATCTTTTATGCCTTTTCTTGCAAATCCGCCAAGACCTTGTAAAGCCCCACAATGCCATTGTCAATCCAAAAATTGTTTACTTTGTCAAAAGTGATACTGTTCATATATTTTTCATTGTTATTTTTAGGAAATTTCCTTTGTTCGTTTTTATTGTGGTAACTATCAGTTGAGTCTTAAAACCTTGGCGTGGTCGAAACCCCTGCCAATGGTTAAAAAACAAAGAATTGGACAATACTAAATATTATATTTCACAAAACCTCCATCACATACCCAAAGCCAATAGCATTTCTACTTCCTATACCACACAGTAAAATAATTTCGTGAATTTCAGCAGGCGCAGTAACCCGCACCTGAAAATTTTGGTAGCCCCTTATTTGGGTTTCCCCGTCCTTGCCTTCCTTGATAGTGATAAGTTTCGACTTCGCATTTTCGCCACCCAATATTTCTATCTCAAAAGGCGTGTGTTGCCATTCGGTAGGCAAGTGCGTATGCACTGAGAGATATTTGTCTATCAAATTCTTTTTCAGAAAATCTGTATAATCCTCCTCTTGGGGTGAGAGATGTGTGTCCGTTTCGCTGTCATCATTTTTCTTGCCTACAAAGACAGGACTGATAGGCTTAAAAATCATAGTTTCCGCGAGGGCAGGCAAGGCAATGACCTCGATGTTCTCTACTGTGAAGTTAGTGCTGTATAGTTTGTTCCCCAGCCTGAAAGCGCAGTCTTTGAAAAGTCCAAGTATAAACTTCTCTGCTGTGGCATCAACATAAAAAGAAATGTGAAAACTTACCTCATTTCCTCTTATCGTGATACGTCCTCTTTCGATATGAAAAGGATAAATAAAAAGCTGACTAAAGCAAAAAAGTTTGAAGCTCTTTTTGCTGTTAGGCACTTGATGCCCTATATTATGCACAAAGTCAGAATACTGCGCATCAGCATGGTGCAAGATTTTAAGAAGTACCGCATTGAGTTCGTAAGCGTAGGAGGCAGGCAAGGTGTTTTCGCGTGAAGTCCGCTTAAGTGTGATTTTGAAACGCATAATTTTCGAGTAAAATAGTGAATTTTGATTTACACCACAAAGATAAACACAAAGGCGTGCAATATCCTTGCACGCCTTACGTTTTTTTTTGAAAAGAATACAAATACCATGAAAAACCAAGACCACATCAGCCAACGCTGGCAGTATTTTCAAACCATTCACACTTCACTCTCTAAAGGCGGGGCAGTAAGTTCTGAAACCTTAGCAAAAGCCTGCGGATTACAAACAAGGCGTTTGAAAGATTATATAGAAGATATGCGTCAAGATTATGGCGCACCTATAGACTATGATTGGAAACGCAAAGGATATGTTTACAGCAATGCCTTTGATTTTGACATTTCGCTCAAGCTCAATCCCAAAGAAGTAAACACTATAGAGTTAGCCCTCAACACACTCAAGCAATTTCAAAGCCTCAAAATGTTGGAAGATGTGGCGTTTGGTATCGAGAAGGTAGAGAAAATGATAAAATCTAAATTTTCTGCCCCTTCACAACAGTTCATTGAACTCGAAACAATGCCTCCCTACAAAGGTTCAGAACATATAAACTTCTTTTTAGAGGCAATCAAAGCGTGTCAAAAAGTGTTTTTCTATTACCAAAAACACGAAAAAAATGCCGAACCTGAAACTTATACTATTTCCCCATACCTCATAAAAGAGTATCGCAATCGTTTTTATATCATCTCAAAAGCAGAAGGCAAAGAAGGCTATCGAGTGTTTGGTTTAGACCGAATCGTGAAGCCTGAAAAAATGCAAATCTTGCCTGCCTACTTTGAGCGAGAGAGAGATTTTAAATTATCTGATTTGCTCAAATATTCTTATGGCTTGTATATCTCCAACGAAAAACCACAAGAAGTTATCCTTTCATTCACACCTGAGCGTGGCAAATACCAAAAACCTAAAGTATTGGAAGACAACGAAACAGAATATAAAATTTGTTACCAACTCAAAATCAATACAGAGTTGGTGCAAGATATTCTAAAGTGGGGCGCGGAGGTCTTGGTAGTCGCCCCCGAATCTTTGCGCCAACAGATAAAAGAATATCATCAAAAAGCCTTACAGCATTACAACCAAGTGGTCAGTCTTAGTTAAATGTTCGTTTTTTTTCGGTTGGCAATCCGAAAAAAAGACAGCGAACAAATAAGAAAGACTGACCACAAGTAAGCCATTAAAAATAAATGTAATTATTTAGCCCCCTGCCCCAAAGGGGAGAATTAGGAATGGAAATAAAATAACATGATGATTTCACTCACGCGAAGCCACGCTGTAAGCGTCTGTTGGTATTGCCTAACCGCATAAAAGCTCGATAACAGACGCTTACAGCGTGGCTAAATATTCTCAAGTTATTTTTTACTCGTTCCTTATCTCTAATTTTCGGCTATTTTAGTGTTTTGGTAGGCAAGTTTAAATGCAAACTTACACAAAAACTCCCCTTTGGGGCTGGGGGCTAAATAGTTAAAAATAAATTATTGCAGGATTTATAAAAACCCACTGGATAATCATGCTGTAAGAATCTCCTGTTTAGTATAAGCGCGGTGCTAAAATGGCTAATTCGAAGAACCACAAAAAAAGCCCGCCACCAAAGGTCGCGGGTTTTTCGAGTTCTTATTACAAAACAAATTTCTTTGAGGGTAAAAGGGTGGAAGGGTAAAAGGGTGGAAGGGTAAAAGGGTGGAAGGGCTTCCTGTAACCCTTTCTACCCTTCCCCCTTTCTACCCTTCTACCTTTCCACCACCACTTTCGTTACCTTTGCCTTGCCTGCCACTGCCGTATGCAAGAAGTACATACCTGCAGGCAAGGAAACATCAACGGTAGTTTTTTCGGTAGGCAAGTTCCCGCGCCATACTTCCACGCCTTGTGTGTTCAGCAGGTAAGCCGAAGATACGCCAGAAGTCTTACCTAATGCTATAGTAAATTTCCCATTGCTTGGATTGGGATATACTTTCAGATTTTCAATGCCTTCTACAAATACGATAGGCGAATACGAAAACGTACCATCAAAATCAACTTGGCGAAGCCTGTAATAGCCATCATTTGGGTTGATGGTGGTATGGCTGTAGGATTGTATGGTGGTGGTGTTTCCACGACCTTCTACAAAATGAATAGTTTTAAAAGTTTGTGCATTATCGGAAACTTGTATTTCAAATCCTTTATTATTGACTTCTGAAGCAGTTTCCCAACTCAAGCGCACTTCTTCTGCTAAATCGCCATTCAACCCTTCAACCCTTCTACCTTTCAACCCCAAAAGCGTGATAGGCAGTGGTGTAACACTTGAGCCTATAGTCCAATGCGAAAAAGCGGTAATCCCTGTAGCCGTTACGAAGCGTGAGGCTACATCGCTTGTCCCATGCACAAAGCCCGAACCCGCATCTGCCCCTTGCTTCCAGCCTATGCCAGATTGCCAACGGAAAAGCACAAAGTCGGCAGGCGTACCTGCGCCCGCTATCTCGTCTGTGGCATAATCTATGCGAAGGGTAGTCGGTACAGTAGGCGTGCCAGAGATTTGATAGATACGCTCTATGCCATGTCCTCCGCCACTTGCTACTGCGCCTTTGTAGTGCTTGCGCGTAACCGTAACAGCATAATCATCGCCTGCAGTCCCTGTGTGCGTTATCCCCAAGCCAGTGCCACGTATTTCGGCAGAAGCATTTGTAACATTGGAAGTAAAAAGGATTCCACCGCCTTGTACGGCATCACTGAGGGCTGTATTGTCTGTAACCAAGTGATTGTTTGTGCGGTCTTCGCTCAATGTGCCTGTCGCACCTAAATCTGCATTTTTGCCATTCAGGTCGAGGTCGCCCTGCACGAGCGTAAGGTCTGTAGAAATGGCAAGGTTTTGGGCAAGTTGTACGCCAGCCGCATTGTCGACTTTCAGGCGGGCTACATCTATAGTAGCATCACTGCTGATAGTTTGTCCGCTTGTGCCTTCGAACCAAAGCCAACTGCTTGCGCCACCTGCATAGGTCGCGCCCGTAACTTGGTTGAAGTTTCCCTTCAGGTATAGGTCGCCATCGTTGGTAATGCTACTGCCTGCACCCACATTCGTAACATTGTGGGTTTTGACATCAACGCCCGCGCCTATATTGATTTTCGCACCTCCACTATTGGTAATGCTGGTCTGGGCTACGCCCTTGCCTACCGATAGGATACAAAAAAGTATGAGTAGTTTTTTCATGTTTTTGAAAGTTAAAGTTGCCCTAACCCCTGAAGGGAGAATTTCAGTTGTTCTCCCCTTTGGGGTTGGGGCTTTTATTAAATACTTTTCAACTGAATATCTACTATAGTTTGCAAAACGCCGAGCAGGGAAGGCAAGTCATTGATGTAGTAGCGTTTTTTGTCTATATAACAAATTTGCTTCTCAAGTTTCAAAAACTGCCATTCTGTACCTGTTGTTACGCAACCATAGATAACTGTAAGGTTCTTGCCTTCGTTTTGGTTATAGCGTCTTGCGCCTTCCATTTGGGCTATGCACTGCGGAATGTTCTTTTCTATGTCATTTTCTTCAGCTTCTATCATACAAAATAGTGGACTATCAATGTAATAATCTTGCCTACCACTGCCTAAGATAAAATCGCATTCTCCATTCAAGCCTATGCTGTCATCTCCATTCAAGACTGCTCCAGAATAAAGCGAAATAGTGTAGTGATTATGTTTGGTTACTTCTGCCAAAATGGGAAATACGATAGCCTCTGACCTTGACTTTTCGCTGAAAAGTGCCAACGCACCTGACGCAAACTCCATACTTTCCAACAGCCATGCACTTGGTTGTATGACTTGTACGATAGGAAAAAGAGCTACATTTTCATTGTGAATATTTAGTTCCTGCCGCACTTTTTTATAGGTAAAAAGGTTTAGATAAAGCCCCAACCCCAAAGGAGAGGCAAGGTAAATTCTTTACGCAAAGTTACATACAAAAAGTAAAACAAAGCCCATAGAAACCCACAAGGTTCTGAAAATCTTATAGTTTTTTCAAAACCTTGAAGGCTTATAATTTATTGTTGGACTGCCAACACTATCCAAGTACTTGCACCTGAATCATACATGAGCGTTACCAAGCCTGCACCTACAGTGGCAACACTCGCACCTGTAAGTGTAGTTATTCTATTGGCGGCTGTTCCTTCAGTAACTGAAGCATTGGCTATGGTCATATTCTGTGCTGTAGAATTGTAGAGATAAATGATTTTGCCATCAGTGCCACCCGCTAATCCATGTACTGTGAAGGCGGCAGTAGGTCCAGCTATTTTGATGAAAGAGTTTGCTGTAACTGTAGCTGTGAGTCCAGTAGATGTAATGTTTGTAACAACGCCTGCGGCATAATCACTTTTCCTCAAAGCAAGCCCACCATTTACGTCAAGCGCAGTATTAGGAGCAGATGTTTTGATGCCTATATTGGCACTTGCGTTCCCTACATTTGTACCATAAATGGTATTGCCAATAGAAAGTTGTAAGTTGTTTGTAGCTGAAGGTACTTCTGCACTCGTTCCTATCAGAATGTTGCCACTTCCTGTGGTTATCCCAAACCCTGTATTACTCCCCAAAGCCACATTGTTATTACCCATAACTCCTGTGAGCGCGTTAGAACCAACCACTGTATTGCTGTTACCTGAAACCAAAGATGAAAGTGAAGAAGAACCTAATACAGTGTTCTGCGAACCATCTTGATTGGACTGCATAGAAGCTCTACCTACGACTGTATTATCTGAACCTGTATTGTTCGAAGCAAGTGTAAGATAACCAAGTGCTGTATTGTTGTTACCTGTTGTATTGCTTCGAATCGATCTATCCCCAATAGCTGAATTGGCAGTACCTGTGCTGCTGGAAGGTAGGCTAAACTTACCTAAAGAAACGTTGGTATTGGCATCAGAGATGTGTCCAGCACGCGTACTGCCTACCCTAAACTCAATATCCACCGCGTCTGTAGTACCTATAAAGTTCGTACCTGCTACAGTGCCACTGTTGCCTGTAAGTCCCCAGCCACTGCTTGGCGTAGTCCATGAGAGTGTCCCTGAACCGTTGGTAGTTAGTGTTTGTCCTGCTGTACCGCGTGTGGCAGGGAAGGTATTAGAGTTGCCTGTGCCTGCATTGTAGGTAAGTGTACCTGCAATATCTGCACGAGTGGTGCTGTTGTTGCCTATGCGTGTCATGTTATCTACGGGAACATTACTGTTTACTATGCCCTCGCCAAGTGCAATGACATTGGTGCGATTGGTAGTAAGATTGATACCCGCACCAACCGCTGTAACTCCTTCGTGTGCAGTGCCACTCGCTAACGTAAAACTACCTATTGCCACATTGCTACTACCTGTAGTATTAGACTGTAGAGTAGCGAAACCTAAAGCAGTATTGTTACGTCCTGTTGTATTTCCTTCCATGGAAGTAGAACCAACTGCAGTATTGCTATTCCCATTAAGTACAGTGCCATTATTTGATGTGAGTGATCTATAACCAATGGCTGTATTATGTGAATTTTCCGACGAGGTAGCACTAGCCAGTGCCTCGAACCCAATGGCAACACTTGAGCCAGAAGCTGTGGTAGCTGGCAAACTACCATAGCCCAAAGAGGTATTTCCAAATGCCTGTGTTATCCTTCCCGCACACACATTATTTACTCGAAATTCAAGCGGCACATTATCTGTAGTTCCTATGAAGTTCGTACCTGCTACAGTGCCACTGTTGCCAGTAAGTCCCCAGCCACTGCTT
>JAAFJK010000074.1 GCA_013298105.1 Cytophagales bacterium | reverse complement strand
ATGCTTTTCCTTGATGTGTTTGAAACAAATAATCGGGGCTTTTGGTGGTCTTGCCTATTTTAAGTTTATCTTCTACAATTACTTCTCTATGGTTTTCAAGTTCATCAAGTTTGTTGTGCATATCCCAACCCAATGCCTCAAAAAAGCGGTCTATAAAATCTTGTCTTGTGCGGGCTTCGTTGTAATTGGGCGATAAAAACGTAGTTTTTTGCGCCTCATATTTTTCTATAAGGCTTTTGATGATGTCGTAGGCTTCAGTTTTGGTAGTGCGTTGGAATGTTTGCATGACAGTATTTCAATCTAATAAAGTTGTTTCTAAAATTTCTTTGTATTTGCGCAGGATACTGATAATAAGCAATAAATCATCTTTTTCAGTGCAATCATAAGATTTTGAAATACAGTAAGTTCTATTTTCCATCACAAAAAAGTCCCACAGCTTGCCCGTTACAGTACAGCCGTACATAGGATTTCCATTATTATTTTCTTGCATAGCTATCAAAAAACCTTCTAAAAGTTGTGGTACAGGGTCACCACTTGGGTCTTTGAGTTTTTTGTATTCTTGCAAATAGAAATAAGGCGTTTGATGTTTGTCCAAAACGCCTTTAGCTATCATAAAATCCGCTTTTAGATACAAATATTTGTTTTCTACTTCCGCAAAAATCTCCCTTTCACAAAATGTAAGGTACTTTTTTGTGTCTATCAGATGCCCCAAATCCATCAAATAAGAAATAAATTTAAACTTGAGTTCTTCTTCGTTCCACCCTTCTATTTTACTATAAGATTTTTCCCAAAGTTGTTCAAAAATTCCTTGTTCAAGTGGTGTCAAGGTAGGCAAGTCGACTTTTGTCCACTCTTGCATGAGTGGGTGTGCCTGATTACCCATTAAGCGTGTAAGATTAAAACCCAATATCAAGTCTGCTTCTGAATATTTGATTTCTTTTTTCTTTTTTTTCATATCGCAAAAATAAACATTTTTTGGTAAATAACAAAACAAAAGCGCGGAAAATTTCCACGCTTTTCTAATCTCTAAAACTCCAGCAACTTCTTCAGCTTATCCTTTATCCGTTGGACAGGCAAGTTAATCCCATTTACCAACAGGATAACCATCAACTTCACATCTTTTTTTAAAATCATCTTCATAGTTGAAAGCTAATTTTTCAAAACTACCATCTGATTTTGTTATTCCTAAAAATAACTCTTTTTCAATATCAATAGAAACTAAACATTTTTGAATACCTTGAATAAATAGATGCGCATTCCATCTACCCCAAGCATCTTTTTGCTCATCTGTCAAAGAATTGAAAATAGGTCCTAATACCTCATACAAAGAGGCTAATTTTGAAGTATTGTGTTCTTTGTCAAATTTTGCACTCTCCTTGAAGTTCGCTAAATCAATTTGAGAATATTCATAGACATCATCAGAATAACAAAGTATGTCAATAAATTCCTTATACAATTTTGGTTTATTTTCCATATTTGAAAAAAAATGGGTTGATGAAAAACACCTAAAACTCCCACAACTTCTTCAGCTTTTCCTGTATCCGTTGGGCAGGCAAGAAAGGTTTTAGCTTTTTAGCTTATGTTTAACGTGGACTCAATAACAATAGTTGTTTAGCCTTTATAAAATCCTGATGTTTGATACCCGCTTTTTCTAAATCTTCAATGTCTTTCAAAAAAACATCTTTAGATAATCTTTCATCTCCTTTAAATTTTTTACCCTTCCAATCGTCATAAATACTTTTGGCAATATACCATTGATTGCTCAAAAGATACCCTAATACTAAATTGGTTATAACTTTTTCAGACCTATGGTTTAAAGACAAGCTCTTATTAGCCGCTTGTATGGCTATTTCAGGCTTATTAACAAATAATGCTCTCCAACTCAAATCAAACCATCTATGATAATCTGTAGAATCGTCTTTTGTCATAGATAAACTAAGATTGTATGCTTCTACAAATTTCTTATTTTTTGCTAATTCGCTGATTTCAGTATTTTTATTTTCAAAAGAAATCAAACAATTAGGTAGTGCCTTTCTTATTCTATCTTTTTCTTCATTATTGATGGGATTATCTATCAAATATAACTTTCGCAAGGTTTTCATATCAGCAATTATATTAGGTAAAAATTTTATCTTGTTATAAGATAAATCTAAAAAAATGATTTTTTTAAGTTTTGTTATATTATCAGGTACAATGTCGATTTGATTATCATGTAAATCTAAGGACAATAAATCTTTAAGATGCTCTATATCAGGGCTTAATTCTTTAATTTTATTGGAGCTTAAATTAAGGTCTTCCATTTTTTTTAGTTGATACAATTCAATAGGTATATCTATAATTTTATTCTCAGAAAGGTCTAATTCTATGATATTATCAAGATTTTTTATATCTTTTGAAACTTCTTTGATGTTGTTTTTATCAAAATATGCATATTTCAGTTTTTTTAACTTAAAAAAACTCTGGGGTAGATATTTGATATTATTTTCAGATAATTCTATAACTTCTAATTGTTGTAAATTGTCTAATTTATCTGATATTTTACTTATTTTATTGGTATATCCTATTAAAACTTTTAAGTTTTCAAGTTTTGCTATATCATCTGTAATAGTTTCTATTTTATTATCAGAAAAATCCAAAATTTCTAATTGCTTATTGTCAAATACTTCTTCTGGTATATTTGTAGATTCCCAAAAAGCAATGTCTAAAGCAATAGTTTCAGGTGTTAAATTTCCTTCCTTTTTTGCATATAAATATAACTTGCCTAATGTATCTAAAAGATATGTATTATTATCTTTAATAACTTCTGTAAAACCATCTCTATAAAAATCAGATGCTTTTTCCCACTCTTGAAGTTTAGATATTTTTCTACCTATAGTATCTATAAAATGATATTTTTTATTGTATTTTACCAATGCACACTTATACTCATTAGATTCAAAATCAAAAGTGTAGAACATTTTTTCTTTAGGTGTAACAGTTTTGAATGAAATATAAATTTCTTTCAAATCTTTACCTTCAAGTTCAGCTCTTTTTAAGGTTTTCAAAACAGCAGCATCTATCTCATGTGCTTTGTAGTAACATTCATGATATGCTTTTTTGAAGGACAGAATAGCCTTAACATATTCCTGTTTTTGCAAAAAATCATTACCTTCTTTGATATTTTGATTGTAATTTGATAAATTACAAGCCAATACCAGAGGTATGTTTATGAAGAAAAAATATAAAAGTAACAAATACTTTCTCATAGATTGATATGTTTATTGTGAAATGCAAATATATAAAGGCTTCCCGAAAGTTACAAACTTTCGGGAAGTTAAAAAACTAAAACTCCAGCAACTTCTTCAGCTTTTCCTTTATCCTTTGGGCAGGCAAGAAATTTTGTTCGAGGGGTGCCGCGAAGGGAACAGGCGTATCTAAACTTGCCTCCCGCATCACAGGCGCGTCCAAAGAACGGAAACAATGCTCGCCTATCCATGCCGCAATCTCGCCTGCAATCCCACCCGTAAGCGTGTCTTCGTGGCAGACCAAGACCTTGCCTGTTTTTTCTACAGATTCTTGCACCGTAGCAGTGTCCCAAGGCAGGAGAGTCCGCAAATCTATGATTTCAACCTTGCCTACCGCCTGCATTTCCTCTACCGCTTTGATAGCCCAATGCACCCCCATGCCGTAAGTGATTATCGTTACCTCATCTCCCTCTTGCACGACTTTTGCCTTGCCTACAGGGACAGTATAATAACCGTCAGGAATGGTATCTAAAATAGAACGATAGAGAACTTTATGCTCAAAATACATAAATGGATTCGGGTCTTCTATAGCCGCACAAAGCAACCCTTTCGCATCGTATGGGTTGGAAGGATAAACCACCTTTAGCCCTGGTGTATGGAAAAACCACGCCTCATTGGATTGCGAATGAAAAGGACCCGCCGAAACGCCCGCGCCTGTAGGCATACGTATCACAACATCTGCATTTTGCCCCCAACGCCAATACATTTTTGCTAAGTTGTTGATAATCTGATTGAAACCACACGTTACAAAATCCGCGAATTGCATCTCAATCACAGACTTGCCTCCCTTGAAAGCAAAACCCAAGCCCGCACCCACGATTGCCGACTCGCAAAGGGGCGTGTTTCTGATGCGTTCTTTCCCAAATTTTTCTACAAAACCTTGTGTAATTTTGAACGCACCGCCATATTCTGCAATGTCTTGTCCCATCAAAATTAGGTCTTTGTGGCGTTCAAGACTTTGGCTCAACCCATCGCTGATAGCATCAATAAAGCGTTTTTCAGACTCGCCTCCCTGTTTGGGATTGTGTACGATTTGGGTAAAAGGCGCGTAAACGTCTGCCAATTCTTCTTCTGTATTTGCCTCTGGCATTTCTTGTTGAAAAGCGCGGTCTATCTGTTCGTTCAAGTGATGTTTGAAACCATCTTTGAAATCTGCTACCATTTTCGGAGTCATTACGCCTGCGTTCAGTAGGTAAGCCTCAAAATTGCCCACAGGGTCTTTCAAAGCCCATTCCTCGAATAGGTGAGGCGGCACGTATTTTACACCTGAAGCCTCCTCATGTCCGCGCATACGGAACGTCATGGCTTCTATCAAAATGGGTCTTGGATTGTAGCGCAATTCGTCTGCGTATTTGTGAATGGTGCTATAGACTTCCAGAATGTTGTTGCCATCTATTTGGATAGCCTCCATACCATAGCCTATTCCTTTGTCTATCAAGTCTTTACATTTGTATTGCTCGGCTGTGGGGGTAGAAAGTCCATAACCATTGTTTTCTATCACAAAAATAGTAGGCAAGTCCCAAACCGCCGCCACATTCAACGCTTCGTGAAATTCGCCTTGACTTGTCGCGCCATCGCCTGTGAAAGCAAGTGAAACGCCTTTGTAATGGTGCATTTTGTCGTGCAATGCCACGCCATTGGCAAGCGACATTTGGGGTCCCAAATGCGAAATCATACCTACTATGTGGTGTTCCTTTGAGCCAAAGTGAAAAGAACGCTCACGTCCTTTGCTGAAGCCTGTGCGTTTGCCCTGAAACTGCGTAAAAAGTTGGAACAAATCCATTCCTCGCGCTGTAAATACACCCAAATTGCGGTGCATAGGAAAGATATAATCCGTTGATTCTAAGGCGAGTGTGCAACCCACCGAGATTGCCTCCTGCCCAATGCCCGAAAACCATTTGGATATTCTGCCTTGCCTAAGCAACACGAGCATTTTTTCCTCAAATAAACGAGGTTTGGCAATTTCTCTATAAAGATGAATCAGCGTTTCATCGCTGTAGTTTTTTCTGTCAAAGGTAATCGATAGCATATAAAATAGGTTTTGTTCCCCCTTTCGGGGGTTAGGGGGCTTGTTTTATTCCCCTTTGGGGTCAGGGGCTTATTTTGTTCCCCCTTCGGGGGTTAGGGGGCTTGTTTTATTCCCCTTTGGGGTCAGGGGCTTATTTTATTCCCCCTTCGGGGGTTAGGGGGCTTGCCTCTCCAAAGGAGAGGGGAGAATTTTCGGGAAGCCCCTCGCCTTTGGAGAGGGGTTGGGGAGAGGCTGAAAAATAGAACCTAACAGCTCTGGGGGGTTAGGGGGCTTGAAGGTTGCAAAGATATACAAACGATTTCAAAAAAAAAAACCTTGCCTACCCACGCGGGTAGGCAAGGTTTTTTGCGGGTTATTTTTGGATAGCTTCGCCTCTAAAATTGACTTGGGATTGTACGCCATCTTTCCAGACTGTGATGGGTTCAGTAGTGGCATAAGGCAGGTAATCTATGGAGTCAAACTTGATAGGAACAGCAACTTTGCCTGTACCAGCGTGTATAACTCCAAAATATTTACCTTTTTTTACTATCGCATAAGGTATCAGCGTGCCACTTTCGTTGGTTATTTTTTGGACTGCCTGTGCGTCATCATACGTGGGTGGTACAGTTTCCTTGCCTGTTGCGTTGGCAAAGCCCCACTTTTTCTTTTTCTTGATGCCTACTATGTCCATTTCGTATTGTATTGAGCCTATTTCGTCATATTTCATAGGAATTAAGACTTGTCCAGTATTTTTTAAGACACCAAATTTATTTTTCTTGCCTATCGTGATGCTTAGACGATTGAAGTCTGCCTTCATGTAGTCATAGTCAAAAGGAATCACAGCACGACCTGTAGTATCGAGCATTCCCCACTTGCCTTTGAGTTGCGCAATCATTTTGCGTGTTTCAGGTTGTTCGCTATAGCTGTCTATGTTGTCAATAAATTGGTATTTTACAGCAAAGGCTTCCTTGCCTTCCCTATCCAATAGTCCCACGAGATTGTTCTTTTTTACCCAGATGTATTTTCTCCAACTTTCAGCCGCAAGCGAATCATATTCACAAGGGACAATGAGCTGAAATTTATTATTCAACACACCTTTTTTGCCATTTTTAGCCACAGTGATGAATGGTTCGTTGTCATTGTAAAAGTTTACTTCGTCATATTGGGCAGGCAAGACTTCCTTGCCTTCGTAGTTCAGGTAGCCAATTTTTTTGTCTTTTATCACGCGGATATAGTTTTGCAAAGGTTCTTGGATAGTGTCATAAATGGCGGGTGCTATGACATTATTTTGCAAGTCCAAAAGTCCTTCTTTGCCCTTATCGCGTACATATACGAGGTCATTTACTATTTTGACATCTGAGTAAGTGGGCGGTACAAGTTCCTTGCCTGCAAAATCCACTACCCCAAACTTACCTGCCTTGCCTACCACGACATAGTTATAGAACGCATCTTGAATTTTGTCATATTGAAAGGGCAAGACTGTCTGTCCATTCCAAGAGATGATGCCCCATTGCTTGTCTTTTTTGGCTATAAAATGTCCCGAAGGCAAGAAGTGTGTTTTGAAAACCTCATGCGGCATAGTCGCACCTGCAAATCTGTTGCTATAAACGTCAAATTTGAGCCTTGTGATGTTAGGCACAATGCTATCAAAGGCAAAAGGGGCAACTTCTACCTCGTTTTTGTTGATGATTCCCCACTTGCCTGCCCTGCGCACTGGGGCGTAAAAATTATCTTCAAAATTGGAGGCAGACTCGTATTTTCCCCACACTCTTTCCATTTTTTCGGT
>JAAFJK010000612.1 GCA_013298105.1 Cytophagales bacterium | reverse complement strand
GTTCACCCCCACCCAAACCACGCAAATAACTTTTAATTGAAACACCCTGTTTTTGGCTTGGGTGGGGGTGAACCCCACCCCTACAATAAAATCATTCCGTTTATTTTTTACGTCTTGCTAAAAAGCGTTGAAAATAAAAAATAATCTGCTTATTTTTCTTTTTTTGTACGATTGTCAAGGTCTTCGACCATTGACAACGTACAAAAAAAGAAAAATAGTTTTATATCTTTTTTGCTTTTTAGTAATTTTAGGGGCTTAAATTGAAATTGTACAGTAGTCTGATTCTCAAGTTATTTTTTACTCGTTCCTAAGAAAGACTGACCACTACTGATTTGCCCTATGCTTTTTTGCTTTTAGCTTTGGAAGTAGTCTTTACCTTGCCTGCCTCTGGTTCGGCGGGGGCAGGCAAGGCAATTTTTATTTTCCAAATAACAGTTGAAAGTGGCGGAATCGTAACCACTGCAGAGTGCGTGCGCCCATGTGCTGGGGCTTCTTCTACCGTTATTACGGCTTGTGTCTTGTAGTTGCTACCCCAAAACTCATCTGCATCACTATTCAGCACTTCCACCAGTTCGGCAGTGGCAGGCAAGCCAATCCTATAACTATCGCGTGGGACAGGCGTAAGATTACAAGCTACTACTATAGCTTCGGCTGGATTTTTGCCTTTGCGCAGGTAAGTAACGACTGAGTTCGTATAATCGTTATGCTCTATCCA
Source organism: Cytophagales bacterium (assembly GCA_013298105.1). Taxonomy (GTDB): domain Bacteria; phylum Bacteroidota; class Bacteroidia; order Cytophagales; family Microscillaceae; genus RDXI01. Next base: position 2,199 of record JAAFJK010000612.1, on the reverse strand, counting down.
TTCAAAACCAGTAGCATCAAAGCCCTTTTCATACATCGCAGGTTCGGAGGTATAAAGTTTATTCAATGCCTTGATATAAGCCGAAACGCCTTTGTTTGGGGCATAATTCAATAAATTCCAGTTCAACTGATGGTCATGATTCCATTCATTCGTTTGCCCGAACTCGCCTCCCATGAAAAGTAAGTTTGTGCCTGGGTGCGTGAACATATAGCCGTACATAGTCCTTAGATTAGCAAATCTCTGCCATTCATCTCCAGGCATACGGTCTATGAGCGGTCCTTTGCCATGCACTACTTCGTCATGCGAGAGCGGTAGCATAAAGTTTTCTGAAAACGCATACACCAAACTGAAGCTAATCATGCCATGATGATAGCGGCGGAAAAGCGGATTTTCTTTAAAGAACTTGAGCGTGTCGTTCATCCAGCCCATCATCCACTTCATACCAAAGCCCAACCCACCAATGTACGTAGGGCGTGAAACACCCGAAAAAGCGGTCGATTCTTCAGCTATAGTTTGTATGCCTTCAAAATTGGCATAAAGCGTTTCATTCATCTCGCGCAAGAAAGAAATTGCTTCCAAATTCTCACGTCCTCCGAAAATATTAGGTCGCCACTCGCCTTCTTTGCGCGAATAATCACGATAAAGCATCGAAGCTACCGCATCTACCCTAAGTCCATCTGCATGATAAAGGTCGCACCAAAACATAGCACTGCTGATGAGGAAAGAGCGGACTTCATTTCTGCCATAATTGAAAATAAAACTTTTCCAATCTGGGTGAAAGCCCTCCTCAAGATTGTCATGCTCATACAACGCAGTACCATCAAAGTTTGAAAGGCTAAACGCATCAGTAGGAAAGTGCGAAGGCACCCAATCCAAGATAACACCAATGCCGTTTTGGTGGAGCGTATCTACCAAGTTCATGAAGTCTTGAGGTGTGCCATACCTGCTACTTGGCGCGAAATAGCCTGTAGATTGATAGCCCCACGAGCCAAAAAACGGGTGTTCCATCACAGGCATAAACTCTACGTGTGTGAAGCCCATTTCTTTGATGTAGGCAGTAAGGTCTTCAGCCAATTCGCTGTAATGCAAAGAGCGGTAGCCGTCTTCTGTTTTGCGTTTCCACGAACCTATATGCACTTCATAGACCGAGAAAGGCTTGTCGAGGGCGTTTTTTTCAGGGCGAGCGGAAAGCCATTTTTTGTCTTTCCAAGTATATTTCAAGTCCCAAACCATAGAGGCAGTATTGGGCGCGACTTCAGAGAAAAACGCAAAAGGGTCTGCCTTTTCTAAGACTTGATTCCAAAAGTTTGAATGGATTTTGTATTTGTAGATTTCACCTTGCCCAAGACCTGGTATGAAGCCTTCCCATATCCCTGTGCCGTCTTGACGTGGGGCGAGCGCGTGATGGTCGCCTTGCCAACGATTGAAGTTGCCTATTACGCTTACGTGGTGTGCGTTGGGTGCCCAAACAGCAAAATAAACGCCTTGCGTACCTTCGTGTTCTACTATATGTGAGCCAAGTTTTTCGTATAGTTTGAAGTGCTTGCCTGCCTTGAATAAACTGCTGTCAAATTCGCTAAAAAGACTGAAAGAGTGAATCATGTAGTTTGAAGTTGTAGAATGAGAGATATATTCGGAGGCAAATATAACAAACTTAATTTTGATTTTGATAGAAAACTTAAAATAATCGTGTGCGGTAAGTTTTGTACCTTACGCCACCGAATACATCTGCTCATGCAAAATGCTATTGAGTTCGAGCATCAGTTTTGCCCCTGCCAAAAGGTCTTTGAACTCTATCAGTTCCTCAAGCGAAAGTACATAACAGCGTTCAGAGCCACAAGGCGAAATAATGGCGCAATCATAAGCCCTTGAAGGGTTACTTGCCATTTCTTGTATATCTACTTCATCAACACGCTTTTTCAAAGACCAAAAACTTGGGATATTGAAAGGGGTGGTAGTACCCGCAAAAGTTACCAATAAGTTGCGTTTGGTTTGCTGGACTGCGCCATGGGGGGTAGCAAAAAGTTCTTGCATGATTTGGGCTACTTTTATAATCAGCGCAAAGTTAATATTTATTTAGATTAAATCCAAATAAAAAAACTTGCCTGCCCGAATATATACAGGCAGGCAAGGCAGGAGATTATTTTTTTGGTTGGCAATCCGCTTGCGGTTGTCAATCCAAAAAAAATACCGACAGTT
>JAAFJK010000463.1 GCA_013298105.1 Cytophagales bacterium | reverse complement strand
TTCAAGCACAGATACGCGAGCTAATAATCCTCTTATTAGCTCATGTAGTTCTGAAATATCCATACTTGAATCCATAACGCAAAGATAGCAAAAAATAGACACTTTTGCAACCGTACTAAATAGTTACAATAAACTTTATATTTCAAATATACCTTCAAAAATGATTGAGCAAGATATAAGAGAAATATATCAAAATTATGGTAAGGTAATTAAAATTCATATAGGAAAAGATAAAACCAAAAATAAAAAATATGCTCATATTGAGTTTGAATTAGAAGATTCAGCACAAGAGGCATATCAAGATAGATACAGCATAACTTGGAAAGATGAAAAATTATATACAAATTTTTACGAAGATCCTAATTGACGCTTTCGTTGGGTATATGTTACCAAAACGATTTTTTCTTTCTTGCCTCCTCATTTTATATACTTTAGAAGTACGCGCGCAGCTAAATATTGGCTTGAATCAGCTATTCAAACCCAATGTAAGACTTCGTTATCAAATCTTGCCTACCCAATCGTGGGGAGACAATGCGCAGTTGGGCTACAGACAAGCCACTATAGCAGGCATTGTCCCGCTTGGTGGCAAGGCTGAACTAAAACTAAAAGAGCTAAAAGCACAAGCGCATCAAACTTTTCTGAATGTAGCCATGGGTGGTAGGCAAGTAGAGATAGCCAATACAAATGATGTGCGTTTGGGAAATATCACTTTGGGTGTTACTCATGTACGTGGGCGGGTAGGCAAGGGTGTTTGGCTGTACTCGGCACAAGTAGGCGCACTTACAAATCAAGCCGTTAAGGAAAAACGTAATTTTTTTGGATTGGGCGCAATCGCAAAAATCCAAATCAAAGGCTTGCGCAAACAAAACATCTATGGCATAGCTGTAGTCATAGCCCAAAATCAACTCCTTCCCGTGCCTATATTGGGTTGGAACAGAAAACTTGGCAAACGTTGGGATATGTCGTTGCTTTTGCCTATACAAGCCAATATCAGCTATCGGGCAGGCAAGAAAACTACTTTGGAATGGCAAAATGGCTTTTCAGCGTTTGCCTTTCCTACCACCACAAATCAAATACAGTATTTTGAGGTGCGCTCAAGCCTTGAACTTACCCAAAAACTACATAAAAATTGGCAAATCATAGCAGAGGCAGGTATTACGCCTTTTCGCAGACTCAAAACCACACAAACATATAAAGGTGTTGCAGGAAGTTGGTTTACTACATTCGGAGTTAGATTGACACTTTCACAAGGCTGGCTAAGTTCACAAATGTTTGAGGCAGAATAGTCTTTTTTAGTGCAGTGTGCTTGAGGTGTTGAGAACGAGTTTGTGTATTATATTTTAGTACCTTTACATAATATTTACAAAAAAAAGTTGTTTTTGCGTTGTAATTACCCAAATACAAAAACCATGAAAGAATCCATTTATACAGTATTGGTTATTTTCAGAGGTTAAAAACATAGCGTTTTGCAAACAGTTCTTCAAATTTCGCATTTAGACCATTTTAGAAGATTGTTTGTTTCTATTGCAAATATTCGTCTATATGCTTGAAAGGGCAAAAATAGCCTTTTTTATGCTTTTTCAAAAAGAGGATAAATGACAAATGCTCCCTATTTATATTCTTCTACCCATATTGAAAACGTTGAAAAATCTAAAACATTTGCTTTTATGCAATAAAATTGCTATATTTGCGTATATTTTGATAAAATTATGAACGAATGGAATTATCAAACATTGCGTAGGCAAGATTTTGAGCGTATAAAAGAAAATACTGCTGTGCCTACCATTTATCAATCTGACAACGCGCTTGTTTTGCAGGGCGATTCTGTCGAATTGCTTAAGCAAATACCTGATAATACTGTTTCACTCATTTTGACAGACCCGCCCTACCATACAACAAAAAAGAAAAATATTACCAATGATACAGCTTTTGAATCTGATAGCATTTTCTTAGATTGGATTTTTAGTTTAGTAAAAGAATGGAAACGTATTTTGAAGCCAAATGGCTCTATTTATGTATTTTGTTCGTCCAAAATGGCAAATAGAATAGATAGTTTGTTTATGGAACAATTTAATATTTTATCGCATATTGTTTGGAATAAATTGAACGAACCTGGATTTGATGGTTGGAAACAGAAAATGCGCAAAGAGTCATTGCGTCAATGGTATGCTCATTCAGAAAGAATTATATTTGCTGAACCTGCCTTTGAAGGCAATTTATTCAATGTTTGGTATGCAAATGTTTTGCGAGAAAATAGAATAAAATGTGGACTTTCTATGAAAGACCTTACAGAAATCACAGGCGATTATGGTGCTGTGAATCACGGAGGCGCGGCTTCTAATTGGGAAGCGGGGCGAAATATCCCCAATCGTGAACAATATGCAAAAATTTGTAAGGCTTTTTTAGATACCAAATGTATAGATTCGATGCCTTTTTATGAAGATTTGATACGCCCCTTTGAAGTAAATGGAGAAAGTGAATTTACAGATGTTTGGAATTTTTATTCTGTTCGTCCTTACAATGGCAAACACCCCGCCGAAAAACCAATAGATATGTTAGAACATTGCATTCGGAGTTCTTCTTATCAAGATGACATAGTATTAGATTGCTTTGCAGGTTCAGGTAGTACGGCTATTGCCTCTTTGATGTTGGGCAGAAGGACTATTTCCATAGAAATAGAAGAAGATTGGACAAATGTAATCAAAAACAGATTAGAAAAATTTGAACAACATGAGATAGAAGAAGGCATTGCCAATACAAAAAATGTTATGCGTTTGACAAAAACGGCTGTTAAATCTGCTATAAAACTTGAAAATGCGCCTACTCTTTTTTAGTAAAATCAAAACCTTGTTCTTTGTTACGTTCTACAACTTCATACATCCACACTAAAGTTTCTTCAATGCCTGAATCTTTTACCACCACATTGCAATGATGATGCCCCCAACCTAAATTATAAGGTCTGTGATTATATGCTCCCATGCACAATTCTTCTATGTGGAAAAGATTTAGTTGGGTTACCGTAAGGTCTTCTACTTCACGTCCTTCTGCTTGTTGAACTTTTTGAAAAAAGCCTCTTGCTGAAACTTCCTCTAAACACAAAGGACAAATTGCGTTGCCTTTTGTGTTTAATATCCTTGCCTTCTGTAACTTTTCTTTGTCTGAAAGTGATAGTTTTTGAGTTTCCGTTTCAATGTGATTTTTTCTTGTTGTTATATCATTTTCTGACATACCTTCTTGTAAAGCAACTGCTTCCGCATCTAAACATTGCCAAAAAATGTATTCTAACTGTAATTGAGTTGCTTTGATTGTTTCAGCTTTTGCATATTCATACACTCGTATGCCTGCACCTTTCAAACTACTGCTGTTGAATCCATGTTGTATTTTACTCTCATCTTCTGCTGTGGTGGCTGGAACTCTTGCTACATACTCGCCTCCCAATGGATTTATTCTGCCATTAGCGGGTTTTAAGCCTTTATCTATTGGATTGTAGTCGTTCCATTGCTTTCTTGAATAGTAAAATAAAAGCGCATTTTTACCCAAATATAAGCCTTTTTTAGCCATTTCATTTTGAAATTCTTGGCTACCAAAATAGTCTTCAGGCGCAATCAATGTAATAAAACCATTTTCAAAAGTCTTGTCTGTGCCTAATGCTTGGACACACTTTTCAAAAAACGGATAGGGTATCAAAACTGTACTGTTTCGATTGACACGATTTTGAAAAACAACATCATCATCAGCACCACGAGTTTGTCCTGTTTTGTAGATTTTGCTTTTCAAAAGTTTGGGTAAAGCGGGAATTTTCATAAAAATAGGGGTTACAAATTAAGTTTTCTCACACAAAATACTTCTTCCACCAATATTGAAACACCAAAAGTCCTCGAATGTAGCAGGAGGCTACTCTTTTTTTACCATGCTAAAAGTTACCCTTCGCATCATTTCCTGCATTTCTTCTTTCCATTCATCATAACCTTCAGGAATTTCTGCTTGCCCTCCATCTTTTACAATGATTCGTTGCTTTGATATGCCATTTTTTGCAAAGTACTCCTTTACTGCATTTGCTCTTTGCAAAGCAAGAGAGGGTTTTGAAATAAATTCTTCATTATCTACAAATCCTTTTATTTGCAAAACATAATCAGGGTATTCTTTTTTCAAAATATCTACCAAAAAGCTCAAGATGGGATAAGCTATTTTTCTAATTTCAATACTATCTTTGTCAAAATGAATATTTTTGTAGGAACGATAATCTTTAATAGCGTATTCCTCAACCTTTACAGGTTCTTGTGCCGTTGCTTGAGCATAGATGATGGCAAAAACTATAAAATAAAATATGCTTGTTTTCATAGGTTACACAAAATACTTCTTCCACCAATATTGAAACACCAAAAGCCCCCAAATACGGGCGTGTATGTCTTCGGGATTAGCCGAGAAAAGTTTGGTTTTCAGGCGTTTGATTTCTTCAGGATTGAAAATATTTTGTTCCCTGATGAAGTCATCTTGCAACAAATCATTTTCCAATAAATCGCGTAATTCGCCTCGAAGCCATTTCAACAAAGGTACTTCAAAGCCATGTTTTGGTCTGTTGTAGAGTTCGGCAGGCAAGACATCACGAAAAGTGTCCTGCAAAATCCGTTTGCGCATTTTGCCCTTGATTTTAAGATCGGAAGAGCACAC
>JAAFJK010000133.1 GCA_013298105.1 Cytophagales bacterium | reverse complement strand
CAACTTGTGGCACTTATTGCCAAAAGCCCATAGAGTCCAAGTTGTTTGATATATTTATTTACAAAATTCATAAAAATAATAAAGTTAAAAGTAGAATGGGTAAATTATTAGTAATTATTTAGCCCCAGCCCCCAAGGGGAGTTTTTGCAGGAATTTAAGTTTAAACTTGCCTACCAAAACGCAAAATAAGGGGCTAAATAGTTACGACTTATCTCAAAAACTCATCAAATGTGATAGAGAGGTAGTACAGTCTGCCAATCCAAGGACCTGCAAAGAAACTTTGGTAGTCTTTGCCAAATAGGTTATTTGCACCTATTTTGAACATCATTTTAGCTTCTTTAGCCTTGTAGTTGATTTGTGCATCAAACACCCCAAAAGCAGGCACATCGCCTACCCCAAAAGCTGACTGCCAGAGGTAGCTTTGTTGCCAACGGTAGCCTGCATCAAAGCCAAAGTTTTTCCACACATTGCGATTGCTTACACCCAGCGTGAATTTGTTGGTAGGTGTATTGAATTGGTTTTCATAAGTAGATGGTGCGTCATCTGCATTGAAGCTCGCATAAGAGTAGTTGGCAGTAGCCATGTAGCCTTTGTCAAAGCGGTAGGAAAGTCCCAAACCTGCACCAAGCGAAGTGATACCAAAGTCTGTATTGAAGTAAGGACGGAAAGCTGTACCTGCCGCAAATGTACCAGTTGGATTGGTAGGTGAGATAAAAGCAGGGCTTGTACCACCATTTTTAGCAAATACCGTTTGTTGGTTGATGAAGTTTTTGTACATATTGTAATATACATTCGCATCTACCATGAGCTTTTTGGCTATTACACCTTTGTAGCCTACTTCTATAGCTGATAGGCGTTCAGGCTGAATGTATCTCATGTTTACTTCATTGCCTTTGCTATCTACTGCACCGCCATTGAAGATGCCAAATTGTGCCGCATTGCTCTCTGTACCACCAAGCAGTGTACCTGAAGAACTTGGGAAGAAGATGAATTGTGCTTGTGTATCTGGGTTACGGAAACCTGTTTGGAAAGACGCACGAATGTTGTGTTCTTTGCGCTCGCCTACCGAATAGACAGCAGAGATACGTGGGTTCACTTGTCCTTTGAAGCGTTGGTTTTTGTCATAGCGGATAGAAGCCGTTATTTTCAAAGCCTCCTCAAGCAAAGACTTAGAGGCTTGTGCATAGACACCAAATTCATTGATGCCAAGGCGTTGATATTTGTTATCGCCACTTACTACCTCGTTGTAGATAGTGTTGTCTGTGAATAGGTCATATCTGCGGAAGTTACCACCTACTTGCAATTCCATAAATTCAATTTTTTCTGCAAAATTGTAGTTAAATTCTGCATGATAAAAGCGTGAATCATCAGTAAAACCAGCTCCAGGAAGAGGGCGTTTGAAGTTATCTCCACGTACATTTGCCATCAGCTGACGCATTTCGGCTGAACCTTCAGCAGGACGACCTGCGCCTATAGCATCTGCCGCTGTGCGTGCTGCTCTGTGGGCATTTGCCATCTGAGCCGCTGTAGGACTGACACCAGGTGTAAGGATATTGCTGTTTTGCAGTAGAAGTGCGCCTACATAGTTACCCAAGTAAGTAGGCAACCAAGCAGTAGTCGTAGGAGCTAAACGTTCATTGGCAAAAGTACCCAGTGCCGAAGTATTGTATGAGTTGCCATCATCAGTAAATGAAGCATACGCACGTACAAAATAATTTTTAGCTTTTAGCTCTAATTTATGGAACTGCACACTGAACTGACGCAAGGCATAGCGTTCGCCTCCTTGGTAGATGGTGTTTCCTGTACCATAGCGGTAGTTGTAGGAAAGTTCCATTTTCTCATTGATACGATAATGCACTGCTGCATCAGCTTTCATGCTTTTTGCCTCCATGTTATCTACTATGAGTTCTTCGCGGAAGCCTGTTCTATTTACACTTATGCCTCTGAATAAATCAGGCAAACGATTCAAAAGATTTGTTTGTCTGAAAGCATCTCCTTGTGCTACTTGCAATGCTATGCCACCTACAAGAGCCTGTTGACTGGCAGCAGGCAAGTTTGCAAATTTGATATTCGCCTCATCTCCGTACATATGCACACCATCAAAGTCAGGCGAGCCATAAGTAGGATTGTTGGGATTTCCATAATTGCTTTGGGTAGTACGGAAGCCTCTGTAGTCATTGCCACGCCAATCGTGTGCATCAAGTATCGAGAAGTTTACTTTGAAGGCAAAGCGATTGTTGAAGGCTTTTGCATAACGGATAGCAAAATTGCGGTAAGGGCGCGTACCATGCTTAGTACCCAAATCGTCAGCCGTTTGAGAGTCTGTAACCCCTACCTTGCCTGTTACAGCCAAACCTTGATAGTCAAAGGGATTTTTGCTTGTCATCATGAGGATACCATTAAAGGCGTTCGGACCATAGAGGGCAGAAGCCGCACCAGGTACAAGTTCCACACCTTCTACATCAAGGTCAGAAATACCCACGATATTACCTGTAGGAAAGTTCAATACAGGTGAGGCATTGTCCATACCATCTATCATCTGTACAAAGCGCGTATTGGCTACTGTACCAAAACCGCGCGTATTGTAAGACGTAAAAGTCAAACTACCATTGGTAGCTTGTACGCCTTTCAAGCGAGAGATGCCATCATAAAAATCAGGCGTAGCTGATTGCTGTACGGAAATGATGTCCATTTTCTCAATCGTAACTGGAGATTTCATGATATTTTCGGGTACACGCGAAGCACCCAATACCACTTCTTCACCTATCACTGTTTCGTCTGACATTTTGATAGCGATGTCAGCTTGGCTACCTGTGATTTCTAACTCTTGTGAAGCATAGCCCACAAAAGAAAACACTAACTTAAAAGGTGGTGCGCTGGTAGTCTTCAGTGAAAACTTCCCGTCTTGGTCTGTGATAGTCCCAAATACTGTGTTTTGGACTCCTACACCCACACCAGGTATGGGGTCTCCGTTCGTATCTGTTACTGTGCCAGATAGCTCTGTTTGCGCCCATACTTGACTTATACTTAGAAGGAAGAATAATCCACCTAAGCACAAAAAACGCTGTACGATTTTGCTCATGTGATATGAATTGGATTTAATAAAGTTTAATTTGTTTTTATTTTAGCAAAAAAAGCGAATATTTGTGTAAATACAAAAAAAACAAAAGAAAAAGTAGCCTTTATTTTTCAATTCTTTTCATTTCTTTGGCTACCTCGTGCGCTTGAGCATCTGTTGATTTCTCAAGTTCATCTATAATGTGTTGAAAATCAAACGCATTGCGATTTTGAGAAAGTTTGTATTTTGCCTGAATGTCTGTTATTTTGATTTCTATGCCTACTATAGCTTTTAAATAACTTTCGCGTAACTTTTCGGAAATTTTACTGTAGGTGCGGGGGCAGGCAAGGCTTGCTCATACTTGTCCATCAGGTAGGCAAGCACAGTGGCGAGTTCGTCTGTGGACATGAGCCTTGCCTGCCCGTACAGATGTATGGCTTGGTAGTTCCGTTTTCGTGGCTGTACCAGCCCGAAGATATGTAAGTGTGCGCCCCTATTCGCTATAGCTATATAAGTTTGCATATAACATGATAATTTCACCCACGCGAAGCCACGCTGTAAGCGTCTGTTGGTATTGCCCACCCGTGTAA
>JAAFJK010000316.1 GCA_013298105.1 Cytophagales bacterium | reverse complement strand
CCTACCTCGTTTCGTTCCTTGCCTCCGAAAAAGCCAGCTTCATCACAGGTTCAAATTATGCCATCAATGGTGGACAGCACGTCTATTAGAAGTACGAACCTTGCTTTACCTTGCCTGCCTACTACTCAGTCTTAGTTAAATGTTCGTTTTTTTTCGGTTGGCAATCCGCTTGCGGTTGTCAATCCGAAAAAAAGACCGCGAACAAGTAAGAAAGACTGCCTACTACTATGGTAGGTAGGCAAGTTGCTATACGCTAAAAACAAAAAATACATCTTTTCAACCACTGTATTCAATGAAACATTTTATTCTCCTTATTTTGCTTTTTGTCTGCGTTGGGCAGGCAAGTTTTGCACAGCAAGATTCCTTGCTTCTCCTTTTAGAAAAAGAACAAGACACCACAGTTACGCTTTTGCCCAAGCGCATGATGGTTACACAAAGCCTCCTTTGGGGTAGGAAAGGGCTTTTTAGAGTTACAGGACTATCGCCCATTACCGAAAAATCCCGCACACGCGAGCTAAAAATAAGGCGCAGAATGTTAATCGCCCATCAACTCTTGGGCTACCTCACGCTTGGGGGTATGATAGGGCAGGGCATCTTGGGACAACGCCTTTATAATGGAGATTTTAGCCTGATTAAAGCCCATAAAACACTGGGCAATGCCGTCAGTATTTCGTATTTTACGACTGCTTCGCTCTCGCTTTTCGCGCCTCCGCCCATGCTGAACCGTAGCAAACAAAAACGAAATACAATCAGGTGGCACAAATACCTTGCTTTTCTGCACATGGGCGGTATGATAACGACCTTAGTGCTGGCAGACAAAGCCAGCGACTCGCGCTACAAGCCTTACCACAGAGCCGCCGCGTTTACGGCGTTTGGGGCATTTGCTACCTCTATGATAGTCATTGCATTTTAGGCAAAAGCAACGAACTATCTCCATAGCTCAAAAAACGATAGTCTTGCGCCAAGGCTTCTGCATAGACCTTGCGCCAATCTTCGCCTATAAAAGAAGCTATCAAAAGCATCAGCGTAGTGCTGGGTAAATGGAAATTGGTTATCAACCCTTTGCAGACCTTGAAAACATAAGAAGGATATATCAATATCTCCGTTTCTCCCCAAATCTTATCTGCCCCTTGCCTGCCCATGTGCGCCAAAATAGCTTCCAAAGAAGCCTCAAGCGTGGGTGGTTCTTGGAGCTGATAAGGTAAAAGTTTGGGGATATAAAAGTCCGTTTGCCCCACCAAAATCTTCGCGCCATACCAATACAGGCTTTCCAACGCACGCATAGAAGTCGTACCCACTGCGACTACCTTGCCTGCGTGCTGGAGCAAGTGTTGGATATTTTGGTAAGTAAAAACCAACTGCTCGGCGTGCATGGGGTGTTCCACTACATTCTCCACCTTTACAGGCTGAAATGTTCCCGCGCTTACATGGAGCGTAATGTATTCAGGCAAAATATTTTTTTGCTTCAAAGTTTCAAAGACGCGGGGCGTGAAATGCAAGCCTGCAGTCGGAGCGGCTACTGCCCCTTCTTGCTTGGCATAAGTAGTCTGGTAGCGTTGTGCATCTTCTTCAGTGGCTTCGCGTGCTATGTAGGGAGGCAAGGGCAAATTGCCTATATGCGACAGCAGTTCTGCCCACGAAAGGCGCGGGCTATCCCAAGCAAAAGTAACGGTTTGGGTGTGTATATTTTTCCATGTAGCAGTGAGGGTGATATTACCTTCAGGCATCTCAAGTATCTTAGTCAAAACTTCATTTTCTTTCCATTTTTTTTTGTTTCCTATCATACATTGCCACGTACAGCTCGAAGTGGTGCGCATAGATTCGGCTACTTCGGCAGGCGTATCAGGGTGCAGAAGCAAAACTTCTATCAAAGCTCCCGTAACGCGTTGAAAATATAAACGCGCTGGGACTACTTTGGTGTCATTCAAAACCAAAAGCGTATCGGGAGGCAAAACATCGGCTATGTCATAAAATTGTTGATGGGCTATCTTGCCTGCCCGATACACAAGTAGTTTGGCTGAATCGCGCTCGGCAAGCGGATATTGGGCTATCCGTTCGGCAGGCAAGTCATAAATATAATCTTGCAAGGATATGAAAGGTTCGTTTTGCATAAAGTTTTAAAACAGCCACAAAGGTACAGCCATTTTGAGAAATACACAAAAAAGTAAAGCCGCTATCAAAATATCATTTTTTAGACTAATTTTGCGGTATGGAAATAAAGCCCGTCATAATCTTTGGTGCAAAAGGCTTAGGCAAAGTCGCACTGGATATTTTTAAAAGCAACGACATCGTTGTATATGGTTTTTTGGAAGAAGATGCCACCCTACATGGCACAGAAATAGACTTTGTACCCATTCTCGGCAGTCCTGATGATGATGGCTTTTTGAAACTCATTGGGCAAAAATGTGATGCCTTCATAGCCAGTGATGACAATCGCTACCGCAAAGCCATGACTGAATTGGTAAAAGAAAGGCGCAAAGTCGTCCCTGCCAATGCCATACATTACCAAACATACGTAGCCCATTCTGCCGAATTTGGCTATGGAAACTTAGTCAATGCAGGCGCAAATATAGGCGCAAACGTCAAAATGGGTTCACACAATATCTTACACGCCCAAACCACCCTCGACTATGACGTAACGTTGGGCGACTTCGTACAGATAGGCGCGGGAACCATTGTAGCGGCTGGGACTACCATAGAAGATGGCGTATTCATAGGTACAGGTTGTGTCATTGTATCAGGCATCACGGTAGGCAAGAATGCCCGCATAGGCGCAGGCTCAGTAGTTGTAGAACCTGTACCTGCTGGCGCAACTGTATTCGGCAACCCCGCAAAAGTAGTGGGTAAATAATTTCCCTCCCCCAGAAAAAAGTGTTTGAAAAAATTGGTTCTTCAAAAGTTATTGCCTCCGCAATAACTTTCGAGGAATCATAATTTCCCAATAGTGCCTAAAATAGCGAACAGTTGAACGCTAAATGTGTACGATTTTGATACAGTTTGCAAAAAGCGTTTTTTATAAAGCATTGGTAAACAATGCTTTATTTTTTTGGCAAGGGCTTTGCAATTTATGTTGATATAAAAAGCAAACACTAAACACTAAAAATCATGGAAAACGTACAATTAGACCAAACGCAAAATAGAAACTTGACTTTCGTTAAGATTTTTGGGGCAGGCTTGTTGTTGCTTTTGTGCGCCCAGCTTTTTTAGTCAAACCATTTCAAACATAAAATTATGATTTTAAAATATTTACAAAAAATAACGCTACTTTTGGCGTGTTTCATTACCGCGACTTATACAGCACAAGCCCAAGGTTTTGCTATAAAAGGTACTTTCAAAGAACCCAACGGCTCGCCTATTGCTTTTGCGGCAGTGGGTCTGATGCGCTCTGCGGATTCTACTTTAGCCAAAGCAGGCAATACAGACGAGGCAGGCAAGTTTAGTTTCACGAACCTAAGCGCGGGCAACTATTACATCACGACTTCATATATCGGCTTCAAAAACTTCAAATCTACTACCATTGCCCTTGCCTCCCAAGACCTCGACTTGCCTGCCTATACGCTCGAAGCGCAGGGAAGTGAATTGGCAGAAGTAAACCTTTCCTCCCAAAGACAACTTGTAGAAGTGTTGGCAGACAAGACGGTCTTCAACGTACAAGGCACACTCAACGCTACAGGTACGAATGGGTTTGAGCTTTTGCGAAAAGCTCCAGGCGTAGTAGTAGATAACAATGATAACTTGATAGTGGAAGGCAAAAATGGCGTGCAGATATTCATAGATGGCAAACTCTCTGTCCTCACAGGGCAAGACCTTGTGAATTATCTCAAAACCGTACAATCGGCTGACATAGAAGCTATAGAAATCATCACACAACCCTCTTCCAAATATGACGCGGCAGGGACGGCAGGCATTATAAACATAAAATTCAAGAGAAATAAAAACTTTGGCACCAATGGCTCGGCAGGTGTAGGCTATGCGTATGGGCGGTACAGCAAATACAATGCTTCGCTTTCGCTCAATAACCGCACCAAACGATTCAATGTCTTCACGAACTACAGCAACCGATTGGGCAATACATGGAACTTCATGAACCTTGACAGAACTCAACAAGGTATGCGTTACGCGCTGGAATCCAATAACGTAAACGACAACACCAGCCACAATATCAAAGGGGGCGTAGATTTTTTTGCCCACAAAAAACATACTTTTGGGATATTGCTGAATGGCAACTTCAGTGATGTAAATTCACGCAACACTTCAAGCACACCTGTCATCAAATTAGCCAATGGCGAAACACAGCAAGTCATCAGGGCAGAGAGCATTACAGATATGCAATATTCAAACCTTACAGGCAATTTGAACTACCGTTTTGCAGATACGCTCGGACATACCTTGAACATTGACTTGGATTTGGGGCAATACACCAACAGCCGTACCAATGACCAACCCAACAGTATCTACAATGCCAATGAAACGCTCTTGCTTGGCAGGACAAACTACTTCATGGATACGCCCATTTCTATAGGCATTGCAAGTGCCAAAGCGGACTATGAGCAGAACCTTTGGGGAGGCAAGTTGGGCGTGGGCGCAAAGTTTTCTATCGTAAGTACAGACAATACCTTCAATTTCTACAGTGTACCTGACAATAAGCGCATCTTCGACAGCAAACGGAGCAATGTCTTCAAATATACTGAAAACATCAATGCGGGCTACCTAAACTACAACTATAGGTGGAAAAAAGTAAATATACAAGCGGGCGTAAGGTTAGAAAATACCATCTCTGATGGCACACTAACCAACACCAATCAAAACAACAACGTACACCGCAACTATACCAACCTTTTTCCAAGTGCGGGACTTACCTACCAACACAATCAAAGCAACTCGTGGGGGCTTACTTACAGCCGTAGGATAGAAAGACCTAATTATCAAACACTTAACCCTTTCCGTAGCCAAATAGATACACTGATGTTTCGCGCAGGCAATGCATACCTCAGACCGCAATATGTAGATAATATCAAACTTTCACACACTTACAAATATACGCTTACGACTGCCCTTAGCTACAGTTATATACAAGATTTTTTTGCACAAATCACAGAAGCATTGCCTGATGGACAAAATGCTATCATGGAGCAAAACGTGGCTACTCAAGAAGTGTGGAACTTAAGCATTGCGTACCCCTTCAATGTAGCCAAATGGTGGAATGTTTATGCAAGTGTGAATGTATCACACAATGCTTTTAAGGGCAAAAACAGCAGTTTTGTGGCTATTTCGCAGACGACTTTCAACTTTTATGGGCAAAATACCTTCAATGTAGGCAAGGGCTGGAAATTTGAAGTATCGGGTTGGTTCAATTCGCCTTCTATCTGGGGCGGTACGTACTTGACACAAAGTCTGGGTTCGTTGGATTTGGCTTTACAAAAGAACTTTATGAAAGACCGCCTGAATATGCGCCTTTCGTTCAGTGATGTATTTTTTACCTCGCCTTGGTATGGCAAAATGCAGTTTGGCGACCTCCGCATCACAGGCAATGGAGGCTGGGAGAGCAGGCAAGGCAGGATAAACTTTACTTATACATTTGGTAGGAAAGAAATCAAAGGCTCGCGCAGACGCGGTACGGGCATTGATGATGAAAATAACCGCTTAGGCGGAAACTAACGATTTTAGATGACTTGATTTTAGATTTACGATTGGGTAAAATCTAAAATCGTATATCTCAAAATCGTAAATCAATAAATCTTTGCTTTATGTTAGATTGGTTAGGATAAGGTAAGTGCTTTGCGCTTGCCTTATTTTTTTTGTTTTTTAGTCTATATTTGCCAAACAAATCCTACGCACAGCAGGGGCAGGCAAGGGATTTACCAATCACTTGTGCCGCCTCCGCTACTGTAAGAATCTGAATCGCTTGAGTAACTTGAGCTGTCTGACGAAGAACTCGAATCGCTTGAGTAACTTGAGCTGTCTGACGAAGAACTCGAATCACTTGAGTAACTTGAGCTGTCTGAAGAATAGCTCGAATCACTTGAGTAACCTGAGCTGTCTGAAGAATAGCTCGAATCGCTTCGACCATAATAAGAGCTAACACTTATATCATCAGACGGATTTCCATAATTGGTTGTGTGAGAATGTCTGTAGCCACCTTTTCTGGATTGACGATATCGAGTGTTGTATATGAAGTACGACATCATACTCAAGACCGTAAAACTGAGTATGCAAATAAGCCAAAACAGATGTATTTTGACCAAAAATAAATCCGTAATTACTAATCCTGCGGCTAAAAAAACTGCCCACCAAACGGAAGATTCGTACCAAAGTAAAACCAAGGCACAAACAATAAAACACACCGCCAACACATAATACTCCCATCTTTCGCTGCCCATTTTCACAGCTTCGGTAGGCAAGTTAGTTTTTACATGATTGCTTATATCTTCGAGTGCAGTGGCTATATGTAGCAAGCCTTCTGCATACTCTCCTTCCTTGAAAGCAGGCTTGAGATGCACATTCAATAATTCCACTGCCTCATTGTCTGAAATCAAATCCTGCATCTCACTAAGTACGTGCAGGCGCATTTTGTGGTCATTCAGGGCTATCAAAAGCAGTATGCCTCTTTTGCTTTGGTAGTTTAGATTCCATACCTTAGCGAGTTGTTCGGCTACATCTTCTATCTCCTTGCCTGCCAAAGTAGGAAAGATGGCTATGCCAATCTGTACTTTGCGCATTTCGTGGACATTCATGAGTTTATCACTCAATCCTTTTCGTTCTTCTTCTTGCAATACTTTCGCAAGGTCGTGAACATAATATTTTCTTAGTGCGTCTTCAGATTGTTCAGCAGTGATGCCCGCAGGCAAGTCAGGATAGAGATTAAGCAAAGTTTCAAGGGCTTTGCTGTCCCCCCTTCATCTAATGCTTTGTGGGCGGAGAAATAAGCCTCGCGCGTGGGATTATTCTCTTGTGCAAAAGCACAAAAACTACCCAAAATAAACCAAAAGAAGAAAGTATTTCATAATTTTGTTATGCTTGCGTTTAGCTTCTTTCTACATTGCCTGTTTCGTCTTGATTTTGTGCCACAGTTACCGCATTGTCCACATCTCCGCGACTCACGCTAAGTATCACGCCCAACGAAAGCCCTGTAAAAGCCAAAGAAGTACCGCCCATACTAAGCAAGGGCAAAGTCAAACCCGTAACAGGCACAAGTCCCACGACCACAGCCATGTGCGCAAGGGCTTGAATGACTATGCTCAACGAGAGTCCCGCCGCAAGTATGCCCCCAAAAGGATTCGTACTTGTAGCCATGATGACCATACCGCGATACAGCAAAAGTACATACAAACCCAATATAAACAATCCACCCAAAAGTCCGTATTCTTCAATGATAATGGCATAGATAAAGTCTGAAAAAGCATTGGGCAAAAAATTACGTTGGTCGCTGTTGCCAGGTCCCTTGCCTACGAAGCCACCCGTACTCACTGCAATATATCCTTGTTCTTCTTGAAAACGCTGTTCACTGGTAGGATTCATGAATCTATCCATCCGTGAGGAGGCTGTTTCAAGGCGTTGCCCTATCACAAGTGCGAGCATAATAGACACCACGCCTGTTAAGAAAAAAAGTATCAACTGATTCACAGATACGCGCCCAATATACATCAAAATCATGCTTGTAAAAAACAAGAGCGTAGCTGTCGAGACATTGCTCATGCCTATCAGCGTACAGATGATACCCGTCCACGCCAATACGGGCATGATGTCTTGCAAATCATTTACATTGTCTTGTCGTTTGGCAAGCATCGAGGCGATACTGGCTATAAGTGCGAGCTTTGCAAAGTCTGAAGGCTGAAAAGTAATGCCAGTAAAAGGGATAGCGAGCCATCTATTCGCATCATTGACAGTAGAGCCAAAAAGCCACGCCGCTATCAGCAACGGCACTGCTATCAAAAGCGCGAGGCGCGAAAGTTTGGCATAGTATCTATAATCTACCTTGTGGGCGAGCCAGACTGCGCCCAGTGCGAGCGTCATGTGTCCAGCGTGCCTGAGCATATAAAAAAAACTTCCCTTCATGGTCTTGAATGCCACAGTACCTGTAGCACTATAGACCACTAAAAAGCTAAAAAGACTCAAAAGAATGATTACCAACCACAGTATCTTATCGCCTTCCAAATATTTATCGAGGGTGCCTAATGAGAATTGGGCAAATGGGTTTGAGGGCGTAGCGGTGGCTTTGGGGCTATTTTCTATGGGACTTTCGTTCATATTTTCAGATGCAATTTTACGCAAAGGTAGGCAAGTTTTTTGGAATAAATGTTTTGAGGGACAAAAAAAAACTTGCCTGCGTGGGCAGGCAAGTTTCTTAGTTGCGTTAGTTTTTCGCTTCGGGTTTTTGGGGTTCTTTTGAGGCTTTGATGTCCACGAGTTCTACTTCAAAAAATAGGGGAGAGCCAGGAGGAATATCTCCAGCAGGGCGCATACCATAGCCGAGTTTACTTGGAATGATAAAAAGTGCTTTTGCACCTTTGGAGAGGAGCATTGCGCCTTCGTCCCAGCCTGGTATCATGTTGCCTGCACCTGCTTCAAATTTGATAGGCTCATATTTTCTTTGGGGCTGTACAAGTTTTCCTTCTTTGGCTACACTTTCGAGGCTTGTATCAAAGAGTTTGCCGTTGGCAAGTCTGCCTGTATAGTTCATGCTGATTTCGTTGCCTTTTTCGGGTTTTTGTCCATTGCCTTCTTTGGTGATGACATACATCAAGCCAGAAGCGGTCTTGATGGGCTTGAGTTTGTTTTTGGCAATGTACGCCTCTATGTCTATTTTTTCTTGTTTTTCGGCTTTTTTAGCCGCTTCTTTCATGTCCTTTTCTTGTTTTGCGAGGTCGTCTTTTTGGCGTTTTTCGCGCTCGGTTTTATTTTCTATGCGGACTACCTTCACTTTATACGTGAAATACTTGCCTGCGGGAAGTTCAGGAATGGGTTTGCCGAGATTTGCCTCCATTTCTTTGAGTTTCTTTTCAGCATTGGTAACAGCTTCTTTTTTCTTGTCTTCAGGCATTTCTTGTTTTTTCAAATCCTCTATGTAGGTTTTGCCTTGCTTGAGCTGATTTTTCAAGATTTCTTGGTATTCTGCAAATTCCGTTTCAGTTTTTACTCTGAAGATTGCGCTATCGCCTGTGGTGAGTTTTTTGAAAAGGTCTTTTTTTACCCCTCTCAGCTCTGTCATAGGCATACCCTCGAGCATTTTCTGTCCTCCTTTGGTGTCGTAGCTATTTTGCAAAATAGCTTCTTTGCTATCAAGCATCACGAGATGGAAGTCCAAGAAATCATCATCTCCCAAGAAGCGGGTATTTTCACCTATACGGAAAATGGTATATTCCGCGCCCTCTTTGGTTTTGCCTTTTTCGGTCTTGATAACTCTATCACAAGAAAAAAGCGAAAAAAAACTTGCTACTACGAGCGTAGCAAGAAATTTTTTTGAAATACGTAACATATTGTTTTTCAATTGTTTAAAGTGGTATTTAGAAAATAAATGTATAATAACTCCGCAAAGATAAAAAAAAAATCTAAACTCCTTGCAACCTTTCGATATAGTTGTGGAGTCCTTATATCAAAACCAACCAATAAACTATATGAATTTTATTTCAAAAATCTCTTTGAGCTTGTTGCTCGCCTCTACTTTGTTTGCTTCTTGCAACAACAACAAAAATTCTGCCCCTCAACCTCAACCTGAGCCTAAACCCAAAACTGCTCAAGAAATGCTTACAGCAAAATCTTGGAAAATGACAGCGGGAACAGCTAAGACCGTATTCATGGGACAAACCTCCAATCAGGACATCATGGCGATGATGGAGTCATGCGAAAAAGATAATATAGAGAAGTATCTTGCCAATGGCAATTTTACCAATGATGAGGGCGCAACGAAATGCGACCCTGCAGACCCTCAAACTTTTGACTCTGGCACATGGCAACTGCTTGAGAACAACACCAAGTTAAAACGCATTTATGGGGCAAATGAAACAGAAACACTTGATGTAGTGAGCCTGAGCGAAACTACCATGAAGCTCAGAATGAAAACAACAGAAATGGTATCAAATCCTGCAAATCCCAATCAAAAACTCCCTATGGAGATTACAGCCGAATTTACCATGACAGCCCAATAACAATATCCTTCAACCAGTTTTTAACCAGCTTGCCTCTTGGATTCAGCCCCCAAGAGGCTTTTTTTTCAGGAAACATTTATCAGGAAACATTGAACAAACGTAACTATTTAGCCCCCAGCTCCAAAGGAACGAGTAAAAAATAACTTGAGAATATTTAGCCACGCTGTAAGCGTCTGTTATCGAGCTTTTACGCGGTTAGGCAATCCCAACAGACGCTTACAGCGTGGCTTCGCGTGTGTGAAATTATGATGTTATTTTATTTTCTTGGTTCTTAAAAAATTATTGCGCAGGCAAAACTGTAGAACAGGCTTCCAGCCTGTTGTTTCAAATAATAAACAGAAAAAAATATAAAACTATTTTTCTTTTTTTGTACGTTGTCAATGGTTGCAAACCTTGACAATCGTACAAAAAAAGAAAAATAAGCGGGTTATTTTTTATTTTCAACGCTTGTCAAGGTCTTCGACCATTGACAACGTTGAAAATAAAAAATATCAAATAACAAATTGTACAGTGGTCTGATTTTAGAAATTGAAAAATCCGCGTTATCCGCGTGCCTCTTTCACAAATTAATTATGTCGTTATCAAAGTGCTTTTAAACGTTACTCAACTCTATCAATTTGAAGCCTTGCCCATGTATATTCAGGATTTGGAGGCGGTCGTCTTGCTTCAGATGGTGGCGCAACTTGGTGATATAAACGTCCATGCTTCGGGCATTGTAGTAGCTGTCATCTCCCCATATTTGCTTTAGGGCTATAGTTCTGTCCAATACTTGATTTTTGTGTAAGATGAGCATTTTGAGTAGTTCGGCTTCTTTGGAGGTAAGTTTTTGCTCGCTGTCTTCGGTCGTGAGTTTGTGGCTGTCTATATTGAAACTGTACTTGCCTACCGTAAGGACATGGGGTGCGGTATCGGCAGGGGCAGGCAAGGCTCTCCGCAGTATAGCCTGCATACGTAGCAATAGCTCCTCCATACGAAAGGGCTTTGTCATGTAGTCGTCTGCACCTATTTTTAAGCCATGTATGGTGTCTTCTTTGAGTGATTTGGCAGTAAGGAAAATAATCGGAATCTGTGGATTCACTTCGCGCACTTTCTCTGCCAAAGAAAATCCATCGAGCTTTGGTAACATCACATCAAAAATACAAAAGCCAAAACTATCTCCCTGATAGGTTGTCCAGCCTGCCTCACCATCTCTACAAAGTGTAGCGGCATAGCCTTTGGCATCAAGATATTCCTTAAGGATAATGCCAAGATTGTGGTCATCTTCTACTAAAAGTACGTTTATCATTTTTTTTTAGGGAAAACGGGGGGGGCGGGTTTACGGGAGGACGGGTTTATGGGGTATAGGTAGAGGAGGCAACGGGTAAACGGGTTTACGGAAGGGGGGCAGGTTTATGGAAAA
>JAAFJK010000226.1 GCA_013298105.1 Cytophagales bacterium | reverse complement strand
TCTTAAAAAGTTATTGCGGGTGTTTGATTTTTAGAGAGCTTCAACCCTTCGGGTGTCTAAACTAACTAACTCAAAATGAGTTAGTTAGTTTAGACACCCGAAGGGTTGAAGCAACATGACTTACTTTTACAATGCCTCATATTTCAAATTCCGCAATAACTTTCGAAGAGCCTTTTTTTCATAATCCATATTTTTCAATTCTTCTATAGAGTGCTTGGCGCGTAAGTCCGAGTTCTTTTGCCGCATCTGTGATGTTGCCATTACAGCGTTTTAACTGCTTAGTTATGAGCATTTTCTCTAATTCTTCGAGTTGGTAAGAGCCTTCAGGAAGCTCGCCTGCTGTTTCGTGTGCTTGCTCCTCAAAAAAGAAATCTTGGGGTTGCAAGACTTTGCCTTCCGCCAAAATAACGGCTCTCTCAATGGCGTGTTGAAGCTCTCTTACATTTCCCTTCCAAGTATAGCGTTGCATCTTTTTTAAAAGTTCGGGGGCAATGCTTGTGATGGCTCGATTGTACTTCTTCTTATAAAGGCTCAAGTAATGCTCGGCTAAAGGCGCAATATCCTCCACCCGCTCGCGGAGGGCAGGCAAGCGCAACTCTATGGTATTGATACGATAGAGGAGGTCTTGTCTAAACTGTTTACTTTGTATCATGTCATAGAGGGGCATATTCGTAGCACATATCAGTCGAATATCTATGGTCTTTGTCTTGGCAGAGCCTACTTTGGAGATAGTCCTGTTTTGCAAGACTGTGAGCAGTTTTGCCTGTAGTGTGAGTGGTATGTTGCCGATTTCGTCTAAAAATATCGTACCTCCGTTTGCTTCTTCAAATACCCCTACTCGCTCGTCTTTGGCATCAGTAAACGCGCCTTTGACATGACCAAAAAGCTCACTTTCGAATAGGTTTTCGCTTACAGCCCCCAAATCGACCGCCACAAAAGGCTTATCGGCTCGGTTTGATTTTTGGTGAATGGCACGCGCTATGAGGTCTTTGCCTGTACCATTTTCACCTAAAATCAGTATATTCGCATCAGTAGGTGCTACGCGGTCTATGGTCGAAAAGACCTTCAGCATAGCTTCCGAACTACCAATGATATTGGTTTGGGTGGATTTTGTTGGGGCTATAGAAGGGTTTTGGCGTTTTTGGGCATTGATTTCTACAGCATTTTGTAGGGCGGCTACCAATTTATCATTTTCCCAAGGCTTCAGCACAAAATCTACTGCGCCCACTTTGATAGCGCGGACTGCCATTTCTACCCCTCCGTAGGCGGTAAAAAGCACTACAGAGGCTTGTGGATTGATGTCCAAAATTTTGTCCAGCCACATGAAGCCCTCTTTGCCTGTATTCACATCACGCGAAAAATTCATATCCAATAAGATAGCCTCATAATCTGTATTAGATACTAAAAAAGGGATACGTTCAGGATTTTTTTCAATATCTACTTGGGTAAAATGACGCTTAAGCAAGAGCTTAGTCGCACTCAACACATCAGCATCATCATCAATAATCAGTATTTTTGCCATAAAGTAAGGGTGGAAGATAAAAACACCCAAAAATACAAATATATTTTTATTTTTGGGTGTATGCTTTTCTAAAATTTTGAAAAGCCAAATAAAAAGCCCACACTTACAAAGTGTGGGTTTTTCGCGTCATCTTATTACAAAACAAATTTTTTACTTAATTACTTGTGCAAAGATAGGCAGTCCGTTTGGAACTATCAAAAAAAGGAGGGTAACAAAAGGGCTACAAACCTTGAAAATACTCAAAATAAAGGTAACAAAAGGGTTACAAGTAAAAAAAAAGTGGAAAATCTAAAAAAAATATGGATAGAAAGTTCAGTTTTAAAACCCAATCCGCGCCTATCCAAAAGCTAAAAAATATATACTTTACCTTACTTAATGCACCAAATAGTTCAACTATTTATGCAATGGAAGTTTGGAAGTTATTTTTAAAATGCCTAACTTTGGATATGAAAACATACAAAAAATTAGGCTTCTTGTTGATTTACATGATTCCTGTGCTGATAGTAGTCAGCTACTACTTGGGTGGTTGGTGGACTTTTGCGGGGTTTGTGTTTGCATATTTTATTATACCACTTTGGGACGAAGTGGTGGGGCGCGACAGCGAAAACGTAACCGAAAATGTAATAGATGGACTGGTAGAAAATCCATACTTTACATACATTGTCATAAGTTTGGTGTGGACGCAGGTAAGTTTGTTGGTGTGGTTTGTGTATCAAATTGGTACATATACACATACTCCTATAGAGTGGACAGGTATGCTCCTAAGCCTCATGACCTTCAATGCAAGTGGCATCAATGTAGCGCATGAGCTTGGACACAGAAAAGAGGCTTGGTGCAGGTTTTGGTCAAAGTTTAATCTTATGACAGTTTGCTATATGCACTTTTATATAGAGCATAATCGTGGGCATCATGTCCATGTAGGCACGCCCTTAGACCCTGCTACTTCGCGCAAGGGACAGACACTGTATGCGTTTTGGGGACAAAGCGTATTCGGCGGGTGGAGAAGCGCGTGGAGGCTTGAGATAAAACGCCTCAAAAGCAAAAACTTGCCTACCTACTCGCTCAAAGACAACGAAATGTTAAGATTTTGCCTGCTTCAGCTGGGCTTTGCGGGGCTGATGTATGTCATAGGTGGCTGGGCTGGGACTGCTTTTTTCTTCTTGCAGAGTTTTTTGGCATTTTCGTCCTTAGAAGTAGTAAATTATATAGAACACTACGGCATAGAGCGTCAGATGCTCTCTACAGGCAAGTACGAGCGCGTAAATCCGCTACATTCTTGGAATGCCAATCACTTGATTAGCAACCTTTTCCTGTTTCAACTTCAGCGTCATTCAGACCATCACGCCAACGCTTCGCGCCCTTACCAAATCTTAAGGCACTTTGAGCAAAGTCCACAACTTCCTTATGGCTACCCTGTGATGATACTTATGGCTCTTTTGCCTCCGCTTTGGTTCGCTGTGATGAATAATCGTTTGGCAGATTGGAAAGCGAGCCAAACTTTATAGCGTATTTTAGTGAGATGTAAAAAATAAGGTTTTTCGAAAGTTATTGCGGGAGTTCAGTTTTGACAACTTTTAAAAAGTTGTCAAGACTACCAAAAACCAATTTTATTTGAAATATGCCTTCACACAGTTATCAAAAACCGTAATAACTTTCTAAGAACCAAAAATAAAAAAAAGTGGTTCACGTTCCCATGAGCCACAAAATAAAAATAAAATTATCAGAAAACAAGCAATAGCGTGCAGAAAGCGTTTATTTCTTAGCCTGCAAATACAAAAATACATTCAGTTGTGAAACTACACTGTTCATCAACGGCAGTGCTTCCTCAAGGGGGCAGATGAAGGTATTGATGTGTTCATTTTCGCTTGTTTCGCCACTTCTCCTATCTCGAAACTTGTCAATCTCCGCATCAGGCAATGTCAGCTCACAATAAAACATATAACCGCCTTCGTCCAGCAAACCTGCAGAAGTATAAAGGATTTGGTCATTCATGCGTACCAGTTGGGTAGGCAAGATGGCAAGCCCTGTTTCCTCTTTTACCTCTTTTACGGCTACTGCGAGCGGGTCTGTTTCGCTATCACACATACCTGCGGGGTGTTCATAAGATACCGCCCCATTCGCAATCCTATGTTGCTTGACCAAAAGCAGGTACTCTTTGCCTGTTTCGAGGCTCTTGAGGCAGGTAAGGACAGATACAAAATGTCCACGCAAAAGCACGATAGGCAAAAGTTTTTCGCCTTCAGCATTCGTAGCGTGTACTTTGAGCTTCGCAAAAAGGATTTCGCCATTGGGTTTGCGGGTAAGCGAAAGTTCTTCTACGCTGTGTAGTTGGATTTGGTTGGCTTCGAGCGTATTGCGCCATTGTCGGTATTTGAGAGAGTCCTCTAAACGTTCCATGAGAAAGTAATGGTTATTTTTACCTCCCAAAGATAGATAAAAAATAGGAATATTTTATCTTTGCCCGAAATTACTGTTATGAAATTATTTTTGTTCGCCCAGCTTTGTCTGATGTATATATGCACCTTGCCTGCCCACGCGCAAGAAAGTGAAGATATGGACTACAATCCCGCCTATCTTTATGCCACTGCACAGCTGAAGTCGGACTTTGAGGTCTTTCGATGGGTGCTTGAGCAAGCGCACCCTGGTATCTATAGTTATACGCCCAAAGCGACCTTGAATAAACTGATGGACAGCAGTTTTCAAGCCATCACGCGCCCCATGACAGAGCGCGATTTTTATCAACTTCTTGCGCCTATAGTAGCGAGTTTGCATTGTGGACATACCTTGCTCGACCCCTCACTTTTGTATCAAAATCAAGGCAAACGACTGCCCATTGACTTGTACTTTCGGGCAGGCAAGGCATATATTCGCTACAATTATGGGGCTGATAAGGGCGTAAAAGTACCCATTGGTGCAGAAATATTGGCTATCAATGGCGTAGAAATGTCCAAGATTATTGCTCAAATGTTCCCTTCCTTGCCTGCCGATGCGCTACACCCGCAGGGCAAATACCAAGACCTTGAAGAAGATTTTGGCAATTATTACGACTTATTGGTGGCACAGCCCGATAGTTTTCGGCTGAGTTGTATGGATACCAAGACGAATATTGCTTCTGAAGTAATCATTCCTGCACTCGAAGACGAGTTTTTGCGTGAATACTCCAAACGCTATTTGCTTGAGGCAGAAAAGGGCAAAAAACCTTTAGAATTTTATACTGTAGATAGCCTAAAAACGGCTGTTATGCATATTCGTTCTTTTTTGGACTTTGACCACAAGCAAGCAAAGCAAAAATTTAATAGGTTTTTGAAGCAAAGCATGAAAACAGTCCGCACCCAAAAAATAGAAAATCTGATAGTAGATGTACGACAAAATAGCGGTGGGAACTTGCTGTATGTGAACGAACTTTTTTATCAAATTGCTTTGACACCTTATCGTTTTTTGGATAGAGTAGAGGTTACGCGCAATAAAAAAATCACTGAACTAAAAAACAGCGACTTTGCCAAAGCCTCTATCCACAATCCAAACCGCGTAATCGCAGGCGATTCGGGGAGGTATTTTGTGAAAGACAGCTATTATACGGACTTGAGGGTGCGCGAGCCATACAGTTACGCCTTTGAAGGCAAGGTGTATTTGCTGACAGATAAGCGCAGTTTTTCGGCTTCTTCGCATTTAGCGGTACTTTTTCGAGGGTATAAGCGCGGTACTATAGTAGGCGAGGAAACGGGCGGGGCAAATTCGGGCTTCAATGCAGGCGATATTATCAATGTAGGCTTGCCCATTACGCGCCTACAGCTCGAAGTGCCGATTGAAAAATGTATCAAAACCATTCCGCGCTATCCTTACAAAAACAGGGGCGTAGTACCAGATTTTGAAGTCTTGCCTACCATACAAGACGTACTGAATGGTACGGACGTAGTTTTGCGCCATACCTTGGACTTAGTCCAAAAAGGTAGAAGAAAGTAGTGTTTCGGATTGCCAACCGCGTGAATGGTAGTTTTCTACAGACCACTATACAAAGCGAAAAAAATACAAAACTATTTTTTTTTGTACGCTTGTCAAGGTTTTCGACCATTGACAACGTATAAAAAAAGAAAAATACGAAATAACAAATTGTACAGTAGTCTGAGTTTTGTATCACATTTTTTGTTGTAAAACCCTTGTAAAACGCTTTGCAGAGCCTTTACAGGGGTTTTTCTTGGTTTTGGCGGGTAGGCAAGGTATTTTTGCATCAAATAAAACCCCTCCTATATCGTATGAAAAATCTCCTTTTCAACACCCTTGCCTACCTCGCACTTACTACTTGTGTATGGGCGCAAGCATCAGGCAACGAGCGTTACAATGACCTCAACCGCAACAGTTACAAAACGCCCACAGTTTTGAATGACAATCCGCCTGCCGCCCCTATCTACAGCCAAGATTTTGCGGATATTACGGTAAGCATACTGTACAACGCCAAGCCTGACCATTTGGTAGCCATCTTCAATTTTGTGCAGATTGGCGAGAGTATCACAGAAATCAACAGCCTCTCAAATGAGCGCATCAAAGGCTTTCAAGAAGGTCTTTTGAAAATAGGCGTGAAGCCTGAACAGATTTTTGTGGATATGGTTTCTTTTGTGCCTATGTATGAAGTCGAAGTGGAAAAGAAATTTTTTAGCAAAAGTTATTCAGAAGTCCCCAAAGGATTTGAATTGCAAAAAAACATTCACATAGCTTTTACAGACGAAAGCAAATTGAATGAAATCGTTACAGCCGCATCTTTGCAAGAGATTTATGACCTTGTGAAAGTGGATTATGTCGTAAATGACAATGCCAAAATCTACGCACAAATGCAAGAAGAAGCGCAAATCATTGCCTCCGCCAAAATAGAAAGGCACAGAAAAATGGGAGTAGTCCTTCAAACCGCCAACCGATTCATGTCAGAAAACAAACAAGTGCATCAGCCCAATATGCGCTATACGAGCTATCAAGCCTACAGTTTACACTCTCTCGAAGGCAAGAAAAAAAGTGGCGTAACAGTGAATCAAGTCCGAAAACCTACCAGCCTTTACTACAACAAAGTGAGCGAAAATAATTATGACAAGGTCATCAATGCCTTTGTGCTGAATCCTGTAGTGCAATATGCCTACACGCTTACAGTGCGCTGTCTGATAGAACACCCCAAACCCGAACCCTTGCCTATCCAACCTGTAGCACAAGTGCCTGTGAAAGAATATTGGATTGTAACACCTTCAGGTGAGGTAAAAATGCTCCCAAAATAACATAAGGAATGAAAATAACCTGATAATTTCACTCACGCGAAGCTACGCTGTAAGCGTCTGTTGGTATTGCTTAACCGCGTAAAAGCTCGATAACAGACGCTTACAGCGTGGCTAAATATGCTCAAGTTATTTTTTACTCGTTCCATACACACATGGAAAACTGGTTTTGGAAAATTTAGACAACTATAGAGTTTTGGTTTAACTCCCTGCGAGTCGCCCACTTTTTCTTTTTTTGTACGTTGTCAATGGTCGAAGACCTTGACAATCGTACAAAAAAAGAAAAATAAATGGTCGAAGACCTTGACTGTGTAGTGGTCAGTCTTCCTTATTTGTTCGCGGTCTTTTTTTCGGATTGACAACCGTAAGCGGATTGCCAACCGAAAAAAAACGAACATTTAACTAAGACTGACCAGTAGTAGGCTGGTAATTTTTATATTTCACATCAAAAAAAACACGCCCATAGTAATAAAACCTTGCCTGCCCACACTAATCTATCAGACAATTTTCCCAATCCATATCCATGTTAAAATTATTAAAATTCATAGGCTCATTATTCAAAATTGCCTTTGGTTTTTTGTTAGGAATATTTTTGTTGTTTTGTTTTGTAGGTTTTATCGCTTACTTATTCACGCCCAGCGATAGCGAAAGCATAGAGGCAAACAGCGTCCTGAAGCTCTCATTCAACGAACCTTTGCGCGAGCAGACGGCTGATAGTCCGTTTGAGGAACTTCCTGTACCTTTCCTGCCCACAGGCAATGGCGTAGGGGTATATGATATGAAAGAAAACATCTTGAAAGCCAAAACAGATGACAACATCAAAGGAATTTATCTACCCCTTACGGGCATTGCTGGCGGTTTTGCTTCTATAGAAGAAGTCCGCAACGCGCTGATAGATTTCAAAAAAACGGGCAAATTCGTGTATGCTTACGGAGAACTTTATACTGAAGGGGCTTATTACCTTGCCTCCGTAGCCGATAAAATCTACCTGAATCCGCGCGGTATGATGGAGTTCAATGGACTGAGTGCCGAATACTCTTTTTATAAAGGGGCTTTGGAAAAACTGGAGATGAAAGCCGAGATATTCAGAGTAGGTACTTACAAAAGTGCTGTAGAGCCTTTTATGCTTGATAAGATGAGTGAGGCTAATAAAGAACAAACCCTTTCTTTCTTGAACTCTATCTATGATTTTATGCTTGCGAATATTGCCAAAAGTCGCGGGCTTAGTTTTGAAGAAGTAAAACGCCTTTCGGCAGAGTTCGTAGTGCGCACACCCAAAGACGCGCTTACCCACAAACTTATCACTGACCTTGCCTACTATGACGAAGTGGAGGCAAGTATCAAAAAGAAAATAGGCATCAAAGCTGAAGACAAGATAAAATTTGTAAGCTATAGTAAATATGACAAAGTGCCAAAAATAAAAAAAGACAGCTATGTTGAAAGTAAAATCGCGGTCATAGTAGGCGAGGGCGAAATACTTTCAGGCAAAAGCACAGACGAAACGATAGGCTCGGAAACTATAGCCGAAGAAATCCGCAAAGCCCGCAAAGACAAAAACGTAAAAGCGATTGTTTTGCGTATCAACTCACCTGGAGGCAGTGCTTTAGCCTCTGATGTGATGTGGCGCGAGGTCTTGGAGGCAAAAAAAGTAAAACCTGTGATAGCCTCTATGGGTGATGTCGCGGCTTCGGGAGGCTACTATATGGCTATGGGCTGTAATAAAATCGTGGCACAGCCCAACACCATTACAGGCTCTATAGGCATATTCGGGGTGCTTTTCAATGCTACAAACTTCTATAAAAATAAACTCGGCATCACTGCCGACCGCGTAAGTACAGGCAAAATGGCAGACATTCGCTCGGCTCTGCTGATGCGCGACCTCACAGACGAAGAAAAAGAAATGATACAGGGCTATATCAATGAGGGCTATGAAGACTTCACTATGAAGGCGGCACAAGGCAGAAACATGAGCCACGAAGACCTCAAAAAAGTAGCCTCTGGGCGCGTGTGGACAGGTACACAAGCAAAAGAAAACGGCTTGGTAGATATGCTGGGTAGCATAGATGATGCCATTCTGCTGGCGGCAAAAGAAGCCAAAATAAAACAAGGCGAGTATAGGATTCGATTCTATCCTACGCAAAAAAGTTTTTATGAAAAAATAACCAGTATGTTTGAAACCAAAACCAATCTCAAGCAAGAACTCAAAAAAGAAGTAGGCGAACTCTACCCTGCTATGCGCTTTTTGGATTGGGCAAAACGCCAAGACGTTGTCCAAGCGCGTCTGCCGTTTGGTGTGAAGTATTGGTAAAATAATTCTTACTTTTGTACGTTGAACTTTTACACCTATTGATAAGCGTTATTTTTT
>JAAFJK010000412.1 GCA_013298105.1 Cytophagales bacterium | reverse complement strand
CCGAATAGTTACTTTGATAGCTGTGGCGAATCGTCAGCGCACTTATTTTGTCCTTGAGCGCGGGGAGTTTTGCCAAGCCACTGTAGTCAAACTGCCAATTCGGTAGCGGAATTTTGGGGAACGCACTCAGCCCGACTTTGTTTTTATCGCGCCCACTGTAGGCGGCTATGAAGGCAGGAATCAATACATCAGGATTGTTCAAATCATACTTGCCTGCCCCTGTACCCGCTTCAGGATTCAGTTGTACGAGGCGTGCTTGTATATCGCGCCTATACGCCACAAACTTACTGAATACCGCATCTCCATTCACAAACGCAGTCGTAACACTCAAAAACGAAATAGAAAACGTGCCTGTCCGCAGTGGGTTTAAGCTCTGCAAACCCAAGCGCGTGGTGTCGGTAGGCAAGGGCGCTTGTCGGAACAGTTCTTGGTAGTTTGCACCGCGCGTCCTTTGTGCATCAACCGTAATGCGCAAGTCAGGCAAAGGCTCTACATTTGCCGCAAGTTTGATGGTTTCGTTTTTGGTTTGGGTGAAGGGACTGTTTTGAAAAGGGCTGGGGGCAATCCAATTGTTGTCTGCCGCCCGTTGTTTGATGCTACTGCTTTGGCTACCAAGTAGCGCAAAGTCCGCTCCAGGTGCCGAGAAGCTACTATCCAACCCAAAGAAGCGGGGGATTTTCATAAATCCAGGCAGGGTCGTCTGCTCTGTGAGGGTGTAGTTTATCGTAACGCGCCTTATCATCATGAGCGTCTTCAGGGCAGTTTTGAGGACTATGAATTGGCGTGTTTTGGGAGGCTTCGGGGTAGGCAAGCTGTCCTTTTTCGCGGCTGGGTTTTTGAGTTTTTCTTTTTCTTTTTCTTTTTTCTCTTTTTCTTTTTTCTTGTCTTTGGGAGGAAGTGGACTTTCTGCCCACTTGAGGAGTTTAGATTTTTGGTATAGCTTCGCAAGGTCAAAGCCCCCGTTGAGGCTTCTTGTGCGGTCGTTGCCCATAGTATTGCCGAGCGTATCGGCTTGTCCGAGCTGTCCTGCTATGCCTATTGCGCCTGCTGTCCATTGGTATTTTGTGCTGTAGCCTGCTTCTGCATTTACCCAATTCAGTACAGGCAATTTGTCCAACGGCAATTTGTAGGTAAGGTTCAGGTTTTGGCTGAATAGCTTCATACGCCCAAAACGCTTTAGATTTGTCATGACAGAATCACGCTTTTTGTCTGAGTCTATTTCGCCATCGGGTTCATCTATGACTGCATTGGCTAACGCGCCGTAGGTAAGGTTCAAACTTTTGGTAAAATTCCATGTAACGGCATAATTCCTGTTAAACAAGAACTTTTTTTGATACAATGCTTCCACCCCGCGCGTAGTAAGGTCTGCCCCTCTGTAGAGAGTTTTGATAAAGCTCCGCTCTATATCGCCTGCTACAGATATGCTGGCAGGCAAGGGGTCAAAATTAAAATCCTTCAACCAAATCATATAGGATTTGCCAAGCAATTTGCTTTTACTTTTGGAGAAAGGCTCTATAGGTTTGCCCTCTCTTACGAAGGTGTAGGCAAGGGCATATCTATTCAGTAGATTGTAGTATTCGGCGGTACGGACATCAGTGCGCTGTTCTTCGCTTCTTGCCCATGTGAGCGCGAAGTTTTCGATGTTCCAAAGCCGTTTTTTGGCTTTTGGATTCATGTTTACTTTGCGGACATTCGTGAAGTTTATGTTTCGTCTGGTAGTTTTCTCTATCGTCAGTTGTTCGTATTCGCGCCTTGCCTCTGCATTGCTACCAAACCTCTCGAGGGAAGTTTTGAGTTCTACATCAGGGTCGAGTGGATTGAAGCGAGGCAAAACGCGCCTTTCCTCATAGCCTATGAACATAGGCAAACGAATCCCCCACTTGTCAGGGAAAAATTTATCCAAAGCGACAGTTCCCGAAGCATCAAAATTGATGCTTGTGCTACGTGAGCGTTCAGAGATGCGCTGATTGATAGTCCCAAACCCAAAAGTAGTAACCGAGAGTGCCGCATTCAGTTGTGCAAAATCCGCCAAACGGATACTTGTACGAGCTTGAGTTGCCCAGCCAGCATCATTTTTGAAGCCTTTGGTACGGAGTTCGTTTACCCATACACAGATTGACTTGGGCAGTTTATCGTCTTGCCTGCCCCACTCGCGCTGGTCTGGATTGCGCAAACCTATCATGATAGTCATGACTGCACTAAGGTCTGGATTGCCTGTAACAGTGATTCGATATTTCTCAAAAAATCTACTGAACGGAATAATCACATTTTGTTCTGCGCGATTGCGCAAAACTTTGGTATTCACAAGTTCATCAAAAGGCAAATCAAAATTATTGTCCTCTCTCCAAATGCCATCAGGGTCTTGCGTACCTCTGGGGGTAAGCTTAAGCGGAATTTCTACTTCATAATAGTTGTCTGTAAAGTCCGTACCCAAACGTACAAAAATAGTCATGTCGTCATTGGCTATATTTTCGCTTTGCGCATGGACAAAAAGTTGCAGATTTTTATAACTCAAAAAGTCAAGGCTGTAGTTACGGAAAATCGCGCGTGCATCTCTGTCCCTCAAGTCTGTAACACACATTTGCATAGATTGTTCGTTGAGTTGTCGCTCTATCGGACTTGTAACATCTCTATCACGTACCACACCTGGAGGTATCACATAAGGCGTAACACCGCCCACTACATCTCCATTTTCCTCAATATTCACAGTCGATACAGCAAATTTTGCATCATACGGCTCAAGCGGAAGCCCAAACCTGCGGTCTGAGAGGTCGCCCAAATACCTGCGCCATTGATTTGCCACGAGTTGATATTGCGAAAAGCGCAACACGATTGGCTGTTCTGCATTGGTGATAAACATACGAAGGTAGCGCATAGATTTGAAGCCATCAATGCTACCTATTTTGTCTTGAAAAGTGCGGATAGGAATGCGGAAAAGATACCACGATACTTCATCTCCATTGATGGTATTTTTGCTTTCGCTGATGATAAATCCATTGCCTACCTTGAGCTGATTTGCACGCAAAGGAATTTTGTATTGATAATAACCTTCTACATTGCTGATGGTATTATCTATGTTCATGTCCTCGTTGTCAGGCAAGTTTGAAGATGAGGGCGCATTTGCCCCCACGCCTGTACTGAAGGGCGTATTGCCGTCCATACCATTGAAGCGTTTGTAACGTTCGAGGACTTCTAAAGCGGCATTGTCTTGGGCATCGCCCAAAAAATAACTAAAATTGTCCGCCGAAACGTCTTCCAAAATCCGTTGTCGTGCATCAGGATTGGTTACTAAGGCATTGACAGCCGCCACAAAAGTAGCAAACTTGCCTACCTCGTCTGTATTCCGCAAGCCGTCAAGTCCTGTATCTTGGTTTGGACGCGCGTCAGGATTATTAGGAAAAGCATTATTCAGGTATTGTTGTTTCGTAACGCGCCCCCAAGGAGTTTCAGTAACGGCAGTATTGGCATTATTTCCATCTTCGGGCATACCATTTTCAAAGCCATGTTTGTTGTCGGGTACGATATCTTCGGATATGTTGCCGAGATTGATATAAAGGTCTGCGCCTGTAGTATTATTTTGATTCAAACGTCCATCAAGCACGCGCCCATTTCTGCCTTGCAGGAAAGGATCCATGAGCCAAAACTCTATATATTCTACGTTTGCATTGTCAAAGTCAATGTCTGTCGTGATGGCGCGTGTAAGTGCCGCAAAATTATTTCGCGGATTTTTCAGCAAACCATCAGCCGTGAGGTCGGGGTTGTAATTGTATTGTCCGCGTTCTTCGGGGTAATACGCCATATCAAATATGACCTCATTCAGCTGTACTTGTTGGCGTTGGCGGTTGGGATATACTTCTTGTATTTGGATAGGGCGGACATAGTGATTTTCTAATTGCGTAACAGGTGGGACTTGGTTATCGCCTCTATAGAAAATATTATCCACATTGTACCAAGCCAATTTTGCCCGCCTGAATCCATAGTCCAAATCTGTAGAAGTGGCTTCGGGAAAAAGCTGGGGCGTAGCACCCAATTTCCAGCCTATTTGTGGGTTTCGGCTAAAATTGACAGCATTGCGCGTACCTTCAAAGTCATCTATCAATGAAATGTCCTTGCTGAATCGGCTCGCTCCCGCAAAAAGTTGTGCATACTCGCCATTGAAAGTAATGTCGGATTCGGCTTTGGTGCTGATAAAAGGCAGTCCATCTACTATGCGCGTAAGTAGGCGCGATTTGGCTCTGTAGTTCACATCAAAACCTATCATCTTGTTATTTACAGGTTCTTCCAGTAAGTTTACGCGCGTGATGACAGGTCTTTCTGAAAAGCTCAAATAAGTCGCTCCCAGCATCAATTCGCGGTTTTTTTCCTTGAACGCTTCATAATCCAAACGCACCCCAAAAAGTCGGCGGGTTTGAAAATTGAATAAATCAGCTTTTTCAAAACTGATGTCTATTTGTTTATCTTTCAAAGACTGGTCGAGGATTTCTACCTGCCCTGTCGTATAATCTACCGTATATTGTGTGCCTTCTTGGAGTGGAATCCCGCCCATAGTAACTTTCACAGAGCCTTGCGGGATATTCAAACCAGGCAGCGAAACTTGCTGACCTACCGCGCCTTCATAACTACCGACTAAGAAAAACTTGTTTTTGTCTGCCGCTTGTAGCGCATCTGCTTTGGTAGAGCGGTAGAGTGTATTGAAGGTATATTTATTTATTAAGTCTGTTTCGGCTACGGGGTCAAACTTGAGCTGTCTGGTATCGGTGCTAAAATTGGACTTGCCTACCAAATTGCTACCAAAAGGCTCAAGAACAGGAAAAATCACACGCCCATTGCGGGTATCCATCGTGATATTGTCGATGAAGTCCATGTTGCCATCAGGTTGCGGGTCGCCTGTAGTATTCAAGCGGTCTAAGTTCATGACACGCAAAAGGGGCTGGTCGCGCATACGTGCGCCTTCCTGAAGCGTAGGGTTATCGATGCCCGTAAGGTCATCACGATAGACTACTCGGAGCAAGAAATTTTGCTTATTGATAGAAGTTGCTCCAAGCGAATAGATGTTTTTCATCATCAAGTCCCACGTAGGCAAGTCAAGGCGTATGGACTTGGGGCGAAGCATTTTAAGTTTGATTACTTCATCTTGTCCGCGTGCCGCATAGTCATCTGTAAGTTCGCCTACCCTATAGACTTTGCCATTCAAGGTATATTCATAAGCTACCGCGATGGCTTCATCATTGCGGAGGGGCGTAAGCAGGCTGATATAGCCCAAATCTGAACTATAGGTATATTCTCTGGCAAGGAGTTTACGGCAGGAGCGCATCATCTCAAAATCTTCACCATTGATAAAGCCAAGCCCAGTGAGGTCTGTACTGATTTGGTCTGCATTCAGCGAAGTATTTTGGGTAAGGGCTGGCAATTTATTGGCATTGTTGCGGGGGGCTTTGTCTGAAGGGTTTTGATTCAGGGTAGAGAACTTGGGACTTGCCTCTCCTAAGTCCAAAAATTCCACTGCATTTCTGATGTCTTGAGTATTATTCACGCGGTTGATGACATAGACCTCAAGGCGCGTGATTTGAAGCCCTGAAATCACACGAGGCATAGCACTTAGCCAAAACTCATAATTTTTTCGAAAATATTGCGAAAGGAAAAAGTGCTTATTGTCTTCATAATCGCCACAACTGATAGAAAAAGACTTGCGCTGTGCGCCTCCGCGAAGCGAAATAGTTTCAGCTCTCGAGCGTTGTTGAGAAAATACAGAGCGCACTTTGAGTCTTCCAAACTGCAATTCGGTAGAAAGTCCAAAGAGATTTTGTCCGCCTTGTATCAGCGTGGTAGGCAAGGCAAAAGTTACGTTGCCAAAGTCAATGTCGCGGATAATATCTTCCTCACCCCCGCTATAATCTATCTTGAAGGCATTTTCAAAATTGAAACTTGCCTTTGTATCAAAGCTACCACCTATTTTGAGTTTTGAGCCTACTTTGCCCGATACGTTGATGTTGGCGTGGGGGTCAAAATTGAAAGTGGTCATGCGCTGTTGGCGCAAGGGCAAGTTTGGGTTCGCAGTACGCTGATTCTGAATCCCAAAATCCAAGTTCACAAAACCAAGTGGCGTAAGTTCCGCGCCTCCTTCGCCAAACAGTCGCTCAAACCAAGGTTGCTCGATAGGAATTTTGAGCCGTAAATCCTTGCCTGTGAGGGCTGTTTCGGCTTTTTTACCCCCTGCAAGTTCGCGCCAATTTTGGCGTTCGTTTTCAGCTTTTTGGAGTTCGCGGTAGTCGCGCTCATCATATACAAAGGGATTCCTGTAAAACTTCCCTGCATAAGTTGGGTTGATTTTGTAATAATGCCCCAGCGTATCTTTCCCAAAACCGCGCTGATAGTCCACATTTTCTTGGAATTGATTGAAGCGAAAAGTGGGCTGGCTCGCGCCTTGCGAAAAATAATCTTGATAACGCTGTGGTGATTGATAGAAGGGTAGCCTAAAAGGTTGATAGGGCTGAGGCGTATCTACAGGGTGCAACGCTTTCAAAGCCGCCTGCTCCACGGGAAGTTTTTTGGGCAGGCTATCTCCCTTTTGGTGCAGGGAGCTAAGTATTTTTTGAAATTTGGGGGTTTGTGGCAGGGCAAACCACATTCCCATCATAGCTAATAAGCCTAACGGAAAGAGAGAACGGAATGATAGCAACACTTTACGGCGGTTTAGGTTGTAGTTGTATAAGAGTTAGTATATTTTTTTCATACGCTGACCGCAAAAGCTGGGAGATTAGGACTGCAAAGTTAGTTTTTTTTTTATAAAAAAGATAATTTTACTTAAATTTGATAGTAATTTTTATAAATTTGTCTGTTTTTACAAAACAAAACACACAAGTATTGGGTTACTTGTGTGTTCTGAAGCACTTGTTAAACTGTTGTGAGTGGCATATTTTAAACTTCCTCATGAATTGCTATTTTCTTTGCTTGGATATAAAAATTATTGAATCCAGCTTCGAGCTGAATTTCTATTTCAGCTAATTGTAAAAGTTCTAAAATAGCCAAGAAGTTAAAAATCACGCTTATTTTATGAGGGTTTTCCAAAATTAAGGTAGCAAAACTAACAGGAAGCGAATTTGCGAGTCGTTGGCGTAGATATACTTTTTGTCCCGCCACACTGTAAGGATAAGGTATAATAGTGTGTACCACTTTGTTATTTTTTTCTACATAGCGGTCGAGTGCTTTTTCATATACTTTCAGGAGTTGATACAAATCTACACGGTTCAAATCTAACTCAAGGGCATATTTTTTGGCTACTTCTTTGAGGTCTGCCTCTATGTTTCCACGCGGCTCTTTTTTGAGTTGCAAACTTTCTAAGGCAGTCCAATCTTCCAATACGCCCTGATATTTTTGGTATTCTAAAAGCGCGTTCACGATTTCATTGCGCGGGTCTTCTGCATTTTGGGCAGTGATAGGTTTGGGCAAAAGCATCTTTACTTTAATCTTCATGAGTGTAGCGGCTACGACTATGAACTCACTCGCTACCTCGATATTCATGGCATCGAGTTGGTGCATATAGGCAAGGAAGTCGTCTGTGATTCGCGCAATCGGAATGTCATAGATATTCAACTCATCTCGCTCAATAAAAAAAAGCAATAAATCAAAAGGACCCTCAAAAAGAGGCAATTTTATCTCAAAGTGCATGGAGTGTGGCTAATAAATAACTATTTTCTTCGGCTGTACCTATAGTGATGCGCAAACATCTTTCACAACCTATTTGAGTGCTTCTATCTCTTACGACTATGCCTTTTTGGGTAAGGGCTTGATAGATAGTTTTTGCTTCCACTCGAAAACGTACAAGTA
Source organism: Cytophagales bacterium (assembly GCA_013298105.1). GTDB lineage: Bacteria > Bacteroidota > Bacteroidia > Cytophagales > Microscillaceae > RDXI01. The sequence continues at coordinate 8,972 of JAAFJK010000412.1, read as the reverse complement.
AAAAATTGGCTTCAGAAGGATAAACCGTTTCTACTATCGAGAGTGCTTGGAGTGCCGTTGCGAGTCTTTGCCTCTCAGCTATGATAGTCTGGACGAGGGCAGGCAAGGTCTGGTTATTTTCGAGTGTGTGCTTCAGATGCGCTTGAGTAAGTACATTCAGGTTATAGGGCGGTTTTACCTTATTCAGCAGGGCTATGATGCGCGGGCAGGCAAGTGCCATACCTATCCGAAGTGCCGCCATGCCCCACGCTTTGGAAAATGTACGCAAGACCACCAGTTGCGGAAAGTCCTCCAACTTGCCTGCCCACGAATCCTGTGCGCTAAAATCTATGTATGCCTCATCTATCACTACTATCCCCCGAAATCCTTGCAAAAGTGTGAATACATCTGCTGAATTTAAGACATTTCCTGTAGGATTGTTGGGCGAGCAAAGGAATATTATCTTGGTTTGGGGCGTTATCTGCGCCCAGACAGCCTGCATATCTACCTGAAAATCAGCCAAAAGCGGGACTTGTTTTACCCGCACGCTATTTATCTCAGCACTTACGGCATACATACCATACGTGGGAGGCAAGGTCAGTATCTCGTCTTGATTCGGCTCACAAAATACACGCAAAAGTAAATCAATGGCTTCATCACTGCCATTGCCCAAGAAAATGCTTTCTGTCGAAAAACCTAAGACTTGGCTAATAGTACGTTTCAAATCTCCCTGTAATGTATCAGGATAGCGGTTATAGGGCGTAAGTAAGGGGTTTTCGTTGGCATCTAAAAAGACACTTGCCTGCCCCGAGAACTCATCGCGTGCTGAACTATAAGGCTTCATGCCCCAAATGCGTGGACGTGCCACATCTTCCAATCTGAACATATTTTTTGTGTTAAATCAACTTCCTGAAAGTCAAATTTATGCGAATCCCTGTTTCTTTTTTGGTTTTTGGGATTTCGTGTTGCCAGAAGTGCTGTGTTTCGCCTTGCATCATCACGAGGCTCCCATGCTCAAGCATCAGTTCGGTTTTTAGTGCGTGGTTATCGGTGCGCCGAAAACGAAATTTTCGAGTAGCCCCCAGCGAAACAGAGGCAATGACAGGGTTGATGCCTTGTGTTGGCTCATCATCTGCGTGCCAACCTACGCCATCTTGTCCTCCCCGATATTGATTTAGCAAAACACTTGTGTAAGTAGTTTGTGTGGCTTGTTCTATTTTATGCTTGATAGCGAGGAGCGTATCAGTCCAAGCATTTGGGACAAGGCGCATACCTGAGTAGTAATAAACCTTGTCTGAGTCCCCATACCAAGCCTGTAGGCGCGGAACTTTGTAAGTTTTGCCAAAAATAGTGATGTCATCATGTTGCCAAGCTATGTGTTGCAACAAATCATTTAAATAATCCTCACGCTCAAGAGCCGTAAAAAACTGTGGGTAATACCAAACTTCTGCATTTTGCATGGGTTCGCCTTGTGGAAGCGTGAGCAAGATTTTATCAGTAGTATCAGGGAAAAGCATAGGCGTTATTTTTATAACTTGCCTGCCCACGCAGCGCATGGGCAGGCAAGTTTTTTATAAACTGAAATAAGATTGATAGCTTTTTTTTCACGTTGTCAAGCGAAAAAATTGTATATCTCCTATGTATCTATTCTTGCGTATTTGGCATTTTTCTCAATGAAATCTCTGCGCGGCGGCACTTCGTCACCCATGAGCATCGAGAACAAGTGGTCAGCTTGTGCGGCAGACTCTATCGTGATTTGCTTCAGGGTACGGTTTTCGGGGTTCATGGTCGTTTCCCAAAGTTGTTCGGGGTTCATTTCGCCCAGACCTTTGTAACGCTGAATGTGTACGGAGTCTTCTCTGCCATCTTTTGCCACTTCTTTTACAGCTATGGCGCGTTGGTCTTCTGTCCAGCAATAACGCTCCTCTTTGCCTTTTTTGACAAGATACAAGGGCGGTTGGGCAATATAGACATAGCCACTCTCGATCAGTTCACGCATATATCGGAAAAAGAATGTAAGAATCAACGTCCTGATGTGCGAGCCGTCCACGTCCGCATCAGTCATGATGACGATTTTGTGGTAACGCAGTTTTGCCATGTTGAGTGCTTTTTCGCCTTCGTCTGTGCCAAAACTCACGCCCAGCGCAGTTATCATGTTTTTGATTTCCTCGTTTTCGTATATTTTGTATTCTTGGGCTTTTTCTACATTTAGGATTTTGCCACGCAAAGGCAGGATAGCTTGAAAATTGCGGTCGCGTCCTTGTTTTGCGCTATTATGTACAAAAACGCCTGCTGCCAAAGCAAAGTTATGTGTGTTTGGTACTTCAATATCATAGACATCTTCAGTTTTGTCCAAAATTTCTACACTCAAGACTTTGTGGTTGTGATACAATTCCGCCTCTGGTTCTGTTGAGTAGGTAAGGTTTTCTTGTAAGTTGTTAATCAAATAAACATATTGCCAAGCCTGATTTTTTATACACCAAACCATTTGTTGATTTTCTAATTCTTCCCGAGTTTTATCAGATTTGCGTGTATAAAAAGGCATTAATGAATCACCTGTTTTTAATTCTCCTGCAGGCTTATAAGAAGTATCGCGTAACATTATGGGGTGGCAAGGAGTACATATAATTTCTTCACCATGATCAAGTGTTAGCTTTACAACTAAAGCTTTTTCCTTCGTTAAACGAGCATTGATAATTTTCTCTACTCCAATGTGTCCATTTGATTTAACAGTGTAACAATAATTTTGTATGCCTTGTGCCTGTTCTTCTACCAATTGTTTCATGTTTAAGGTACGTCCATCGGCTAAAAGAACTCCCTGCTCTCCAAATATGCACCCCCCAGCCGAATCTCCTTCGACTAAGTACAACTCACATTTTACGGGGTCGTTGTCGGAGCAGTCAGCCAATTTGCCGGGCAGTCCACCGCCTCCCATGACGTTTTTGCGCTGTACCATTTCGCGGGCTTTGCGTGCCGCGATACGTGCTTGCGCCGCAAGAACGACTTTATTTACGATAGCTTTGGCTTCTTTGGGATTTTCCTCGAGGTATTTGGTAAGAATCTCGCCTACTGCCGTATCTACTGCACCGCGCACTTCGTTGTTACCAAGTTTGCCTTTAGTTTGTCCTTCAAATTGTGGTTCAGCGACTTTTACAGAGATGACAGCCGTAAGCCCTTCTCTGAAGTCTTCGCCTGTGATTTCTACTTTATTTTTTTCGAGCAGTCCAGACTTATCTGCATAGCTTTTCAAAGTACGGGTAAGCGCACTTCTGAAGCCTGCTACGTGCGAGCCGCCTTCGTGTGTGTTGATGTTATTCACATACGAGTAGATATTTTCAGTATAAGATTCGTTGTAAAGCAAAGCTACCTGTATGGGTACGCCTCCTTTTTCGGTTTCTACATAGACAGGATTGGGCAAAATGGCGTGGCGCGTTTCGTCCAAATAGCGTACAAACTCCACCAAACCGCCCTCAGAATAAAATTCTTCGTACATCGGTGTGCCATCTTCATTCAGTGCGCGGTGGTCAGTAAGCGTAAGTTTAATGCCTTTGTTCAGGTAAGAAAGCTCACGTAAGCGTTTCCAAACTGTTTCATATTTGTATTCGGTAGTGTGAATAAAAATGGTAGGGTCGGGTTTGAAGCGTACAATGGTGCCTGTTTTTTCGCTCGTCCCGATTATTTTTACATCGCCTTGAGGTACGCCAATGTGGTATTCTTGTTGAAAAATCTTGCCTTCCCTATGGACAGTCGCTATCAGTTGGGAGGAAAGGGCGTTTACGCACGAAATCCCCACCCCATGCAGACCGCCCGAAACTTTGTAGGTGTCTTTGTCGAACTTGCCTCCCGCGTGGAGTACAGTCATCACGACCTCGAGAGCCGATTTGCCCATTTGGGTATTCATACCTGTAGGAATACCGCGCCCGTTGTCTGTTACAGTGATGGCATTGTCCGTATGGATTTCGACATTGATGAGATTGCAATATCCTGCCATGGCTTCATCAATAGAGTTATCGACTACTTCCCATATCAAGTGGTGCAGACCGCGTGTTTCTATGCCACCTATGTACATCGAGGGGCGCAAGCGCACCGCTTCTAAGCCTTCGAGGGCGCGGATACTATCTGCTGAGTAATCTTTTTCTAATGCTTCGTTCATATTGTTTTTGTTTTTTTCGAGCTGTAAAATTAGCGAAAAATAAGGAGATATACTAATTTTTTGGCGTTTTTGACGTTTTTTTTACAGCTTTTTTAAGCATATTTGCAAGATTGATTTAAAAACACTTGGGTAGGCAAGTGCAAGTCTAAATAATGCTTGTTTAATTCGAAAAAATAGCGTATCATTGCGCCCATTCTATATATTTGTATGTCGCAAGTCCTAACTCCTGCTGGTGCTGACCATAAGGCACTCATAGCTTACGAACAGATTGTCCCCAATTTATTTTCATTGCAATATCATTTGGGAATGTATTTTGTCCACAATGAATTTAAAAAAGCCACAAAATACCTCAAAAAAGCCCACCAATTACAACCCGAACACCACGTATGTGTAGCACAGCTTGCCGCTTGTTACTACAACTCCAATGACTTTAGCGAAGCCGCCCAGTGCTATAAAAAGCTCGCTAAATTCCAACCTTTGGCAAATATAGAGCTTCGCATGGCTTCGTGGGCATACCAAAAAGCGGGACTCTATCAAGAGGCAGTAGAGGCATACGGACAACTTATACAATGGTTTCCGCAAGAAACAAACCTATACATCAATCAAGGCTTTAGCTACGGCAAATTGAACCAAAGCGAAAAGTCCCTTGAGTGTTCACTCAAAGCCTACCAACTCAATCCACACGACTACATAGCCTTGCTGAATATCGGCTTCCGATATTGGGTATTGGGCGACCTCCCGCAGGCAAGGGCTTTTACCGAAAAATCTTTGCGGGCTTCGCAAGACTACTCTTTTGCACTTATGAACATGGGGCATATATTTTGGTGTGAAGGCAATCTTGCAGAAGGCAAAGCCTACTATCACAGAAGCCTCAAAGCCTTGCGCAACAGAACAGACGAGTTCATAACACTTATGCGTGATGATGCACAATACATAACTATCTATGGCATTGATGCAGAAGCATTTGAAGCCGTTTTACAAGAAATTATAAAAACCTCCTAAGATTTTTAACCAAAAAATTGGCATATCCATTTTTTTAGCCTATCTTGCATTACTCTATTAAAAATATGAAACTACTACTTCTTCTCAATGCAGATACAGAGAACATGGCGCTCCTCATTACGGTTTTTGGCGTACTTGCAGGGCTTTTTGTGTTCTTTTATTTTGTACCACTGGGTTTGTGGATTACTGCCCAATTTTCGGGCATCCGCATCAGCCCTATCACGTTGGTATCTATGCGCATCAGGCGTGTACCTCCGCGCCTCATGGTCGAGTCTTTGATTACTTCCCACAAAGCAGGAATACATCTTGAGTCTGACCAACTCGAAGCCCACTATCTTGCAGGTGGCAACGTCCAACTCGTTGTACGTGCGCTTATCTCTGCCGACAAAGCCAATATCGCGCTTGATTTCAAACAAGCCACTGCCATTGATTTGGCAGGCAGGAATGTTTTTGAAGCCGTACAAACCTCTGTAAACCCGCGCGTAATAGAAACGCCCCCTGTAGCCGCAGTAGCCCATGACGGGATTCAGCTCATAGTCAAAGCGCGTGTTACCGTAAAAACCAATATCTCCAAACTTGTCGGTGGGGCAGGCGAGGCGACCATCATTGCCCGCGTAGGCGAGGGCATCGTAACCTCCATTGGCTCTGCCAAAAGCCACAAAGAAGTGATTGAAAACCCAGATACTATCTCCAAACTTGTACTTTCCAAAGGACTTGATGCGGGTTCTGCCTTTGAAATCTTGTCTATTGACATTGCAGATGTGGACGTAGGCGAAAATATAGGCGCGAAACTCCAAATCGAGCAAGCAAATGCCGACTTAAAAGTCGCAGATGCCAAAGCCGAAGAACGTAGAGCCATGGCAGTAGCCCTTGAGCAAGAAATGAAAGCAAAAGCCGCAGACTCACGTGCCAAAGTAATAGAAGCCGAAGCCGAAATACCTAAAGCCATCGCCGAAGCACTCCGAAACGGCAATCTCGGTATTCAAGACTATTACAAAATGCAAAATATGCAAGCCGATACTGAAATGCGTAACTCTATCGCAGGCAAGGACACCAACAAGAACCAAGCGTAACTATGCAAATCACAGGAACTATCAAAAAACAAAATCTTGGCACAGGCTTTTGGGGAATTGTGGGAGATGATGGCGCAAACTATCGCCCCGACAAATTGCCCAAGAAATTGCAGAAAGAAGACTTGCGCATCTCAGCCGAAGTAGAAGACGCACCTGCAGGAATGTCTATCTTTATGTGGGGAAAGGCGATTATACTAAAAAGTTACGAAATCCTATAACCAAAACTCAGAAAAGAATGAAAGTGGCAAGCAGTGCCTTACTTTCATTCTTTTTTTTGATTTATTGGCAACCAAAACAAGATAAAACCGTTTCTAACAGTATCAAATTCACTAAAATAATAAAGTCCATGTCAAAATTTCATCTCTGCCTTGCCTACCTGCTCGTATGTGCAAGCCTCTCCACTGCCTTTGCGCAAAAAAACAAAAAACGTCCCCTCGAAGCCGAAGTAGGCGTACCAAGCTGCACATGGCTGGATACTATCCAAGTCCACGCAGATCAAACCGAAATCTGCAATATCCATTGGCTCGAATACTGCAAGTGGCTAAAGGAAAATGCCCCCGAAAAATATACAGCGGCACTCCCCGATACAACTGTATGGAATAAAGTAGAACCTGAAAGTGGCAAAATATCTTCCTACACTGCCAATTATTTCAGGTATGATGGTTTTAGATTCTTTCCTGTAGTGGGCGTTAGTAAAGCTCAAGTAGAAGAATTTTGCAAATGGCGCAGTAAGCTCGTAACAGATAACTACCAACGACACATCAACCAAAAACGTAAAGGTATCTATAAAACATACGACTTGGAAATCATATACCGCTTGCCTACCCAGCGCGAATGGGAACTGATGGCGCAGGCAAGAACACAAGACCCGCATGGTTTTCAGCCACTTACGCCCAAACAAAAAAGACGACAGCTCCCCAACTTCCCGCGTGCAAATTGTAAAAAAGAACAAATCATCAATGGCGAAATAGACAAAAATGGTGCGCTTATCACTGAATATCTTTTTGCGTACACGCCCAATCAATACGGATTTTATAACATGATAGGCAATGTAGCCGAAATGGTACAAGAGGAGGGGGTAGGCAAGGGCGGTAGCTGGTACCATACTTTGGCAGAATCTACTATCCAAGCGCAACAAACCTATTCAAGCCCCACAGCATGGCTCGGCTTCAGATGCGTAGCAGAAGTAAAACTCACACCACGCAAAGTGTTGTAAACATTTATCTTTAGGTACTGTAATTTTAGTTTTAGGTACTTGTAATTTAGTTTTAGGTACTGTAATTTTAATTTTAGGTACTTGTAATTTAGTTTTAGGTACTATAATTTTAATTTTAGGTACTTAGATATTGATTTTAAGTACCTAATTTTTAAGTTTAAATTCACAAACTTTTTATTTTTATGCTTCACAAAAGAAATTACGTTCTTGCCTGCTTATTGCAGGCAAATTTATTTTTATATCTACTTATTTTTTTTGTAAGTTGCCAAACAACTGAAAAAAAGACCACAAAGTCGAGCGAGGCAGGCAAGGAAATACCCTCTCCCATCAAACTCCAATATGCCCAAAACTTCTCAGTGCGTTACTTTACCACACACAAAGAAGTAATCCTGAAAAATGGCAAAAAATACGCCCTCATTCCGCATGGAAAAACCGCACCTGATGGTTTTGCACCTGAAGACATCATTGAGATACCCATTCGAACTTGTGTTTTGACTTCACACACACACATAGCTTGCCTACAGGCGTTGGATTTGAGTGATAGATTGGTAGGCTTGACAGAAGCGGCTTACCTGCCTGATAAGCCTTTTCTTGAAAAATTGAAGCAAAACCAAATCCACGAGGTAGGCAAGGACGGGGTTTGGCAAAATGAATTGCTTTTTGCCATAAAGCCCGACCTGATGATGCTGAGTGGTATGGGTGATGACTCCAAAATGACCTTGCCTGCCCACACCCGCAAAGTCGTGAATATGGATTGGCAAGAGTCGCACCCTTTGGGAAGGCTCGAATGGCTGTATTTTGTGAGTTTATTTTTTGAAAGAGAGCATATCGCAAAGAAATTTTGCGAAGCAAAAATCAAACTTTACGAAGCCAAAGTACAAAAAAACAAAACCACAAAGAAAAAAGTCATCTTTGACGTTCCCTACAAAGGCACTTGGTATATGCCCGCAGGCAAAAGCTACATGGCTACTCTCCTCAGAGATGCAGGCGGAGAGTACGCTTGGGCGCAGACCGCAGAAACGGCAAGTCTGCCTTTAGATTTTGAAGCGGTCTATGCAGAAGCCCAAAAAGCTGATATTTGGCTGAATGTAGGCGCGTGTAAAAGCATCAGCGACATTGTAGCTATAGATGGTCGCTTGGCTACCATTCCTGCACTCAGGGCAGGCAAGGTGTATAGTTATCAAAAACAGGCTTGGGCGAATGGTGCGAATCCTTACTTTATGCATGGCATCTTACAGCCTGATGCCATGCTCGAAGACCTGATAAGTATTTTACAACCTGACTACAGCAACCGCGAAAATGTGTATTATACACAACTGAAGTAAATGGGCTGTTTGAAAGGGGGATTTCATGGTCGAAGACCTTGACAATCGTGGAAAAATAAAAAAAATAGGACTACTAACGTGAGTTGCGTAGTATTGTATTAAAATTATTGGTGTTAAAAATTGTAAAATCTTGTCATAAGTGCTATATTTGTAATCATTCACACTACAAATCGCTTTTTATGAAAGATTTTACGATTGCAATTTACTGCTTTATTGACGATTTA
>JAAFJK010000066.1 GCA_013298105.1 Cytophagales bacterium | reverse complement strand
GGGCTAACAGGACAAATGCACTTGCAAATGCACACCGCAACGTCTGTGAATGAAATTGACCACACCGTTACGGAAGGGCAAAATCTGAAATGGGTGGCTCGCCTATACAACACGAATGTAGAAGAACTAAAAAGCCTCAACAACCTAAAAGATGGCAATTTGAAAAAAGGACAAATTATCAAAGTCCGCCAAGCTGTAACCAATATGAATATGGGGCAACATTATTTTTCGGTAGAAGAATACAAACGTCCTAAATTTGAGGTCGCTTTTGAGCCTGTAAAAGGAACTTTCCGTTTAGGGGAAAAAATCAAATCGAAGGGCAAAGCAAAGGCGTTTTCAGGGGCAAGCATTGATGGCGCAGACGTGAAATATCGCGTAGTGAGGGAGGCAAGATTTCCGCGTTGGTGGTACTATTGGTATGGTGGCGCACCTGCTTCGCCTCAAATGGAAATCGTGAATGGTTTTACGAAAACCTTGCCTGATGGCTCTTTCGAGGTAGAGTTTACTGCCTTGCCTGACCCGAATATTGCCAAAGACAATATGCCTACTTTCGTTTATACGGTGTATGCTGATGTTACGGACATCAATGGAGAAACGCGCACAGGTAGCGGTGCGGTGGCAGTAAGTTATCAAGCCCTCGCGCTTAGTGCAGATGTGCCTGAAGATTGGGAGGAAAAAGACGCGCCACAATTCACAATAAAAAGCACGAATTTGGCAGGCGAGGCATTACCCGCTCAAGGCACGCTTACGATTCGCAAACTCAAAACACCTTCACGCGCTTACCTACCGCATTTGGCAGGCAAGCCCGATAAATACATTTACACTGAAGCAGATTGGCGCAAAAACTTGCCTGCCTACAGCTACAAAGATGACAACAATGCGTACCTTTGGGCTACAGAAAAAGAAGTTTTTACCACTAAATTCAATACTGAAAAGGCAGGCAAGGTCGTACCCGATAATTTCAACAAGTGGGAAGCGGGACAATATGCCATTGAGATAAAAGCTACTGACCAATATGGTACTGAAGTGAAAGAAGTGTATTATCTTGCCTACACACCGCCAACAGGCAAGGGGGGCGTACCCGTACCCACTTATTTCTCAACAACAACCTTTAACAAAGACAAGAGCTCCCCTTTGGGGCAGGGGGCTGTCGAGGTAGGTGGAACGGCTGTAGTAAAAGTTTCTTCGAGTGAAGAAGTTACGTTTTTGTATGAAATAGAGCATCAAGGCGCGATAGTGAAAAAAGAATGGGTAAAACTCAACAATGAAAGCAAATCTTTCGAAATACCTATTGAAGAAAAACACAGAGGCAATTTGAGTGTGCTTTTTACTGCTGTAAAAGACAACCAAGTATTTGTAGAAAGTACCACTATCACAGTGCCACGTACCAATAAAATGTTGGACATTACCTTCGAAACTTTCCGTGATAAACTGCAACCGGGGCAGGAAGAAGAATGGCGTATCCGCATCAAAGGCAAAAATGGTGATAAAGTTGCAGCAGAAATGGTGGCTACGCTTTATGACGCTTCGCTTGATGTTTTCAGAGCAAATAATTGGGCTTTTGATATTTACAACAGCTATTATGCTACCCGCGCTTGGAATGGAGGCAGTAGCTTCAACAACGAAAGTTTTAAACTCTATACCGCAAGTTGGAATCAACCTGTAATTGGTGCTTCGCGCATATATGATAACCTGAATTGGTTTAATTTCAATATGTATTATTTCATCAATAGGTTTAGAAATTATGACCTATATATTGACAAAATGGAGGTACAACGTTCTACTTCTGCCCCCATGCGCAAAGAGAGTAACAAAAAAAGAGAGGCTGATGATGAAAGAAGTATGGAAGAAGCCCCCAGCCCTACTATGTTGGCAGGCAAGGCAGAAGCACCTAAAGAAGAAGCCAAAGAAGCAAAGCCAGAAGAAGCTAAAAAAGATGGCAAAAAAGATGGAGGCAAGGGAGGCGAAGCTACAGGACAAGTAAAAATCCGTACCAACTTTAGCGAAACCGCGTTTTTCTTCCCACGTCTTTCTACAGATGCGAATGGAGATATACTCGTGAAATTCACAGTGCCTGAAGCCCTTACGCGCTGGAAAATGTTGGGTTTGGCGCACACCAAAACGTTGCAGTCAGGTATGGCTACGAATACGTTGGTAACGCAAAAAGAACTGATGGTAGTGCCAAACGCGCCGAGATTTTTCCGTGAAAATGATGCTATAGTGTTTCCTTCCAAAATCACAAATTTGAGTGATAAGGAAATGACAGGCACAGCCGAACTTGCGTTACTCAATCCACTTGATGGGCAAAATGTCAATGCAAAATTGGGCAATGCCACGCCTTCGCAAACTTTCAAAGTGCCTGCGGGACAAAGTACAGTCGTGTTTTGGAGTTTGAAAGTACCTGCGGGAACTCAAGCCCTTACCTACCGCGTGATAGCGAAAGGTGGCGCGTTCAGCGATGGCGAAGAAATGACCTTGCCTGTATTGACTAATTCAATGCTCGTAACGGAAACAATGCCCTTGCCTATTCGTGGCAAACAAACCAAAGATTTCAAAATGGACAAGTTGATAGCGTCAGCGAGTTCGAATACGTTGCGCCACGAAAAACTAACCCTTGAGTTTACCTCCAATCCTGCGTGGTATGCTATTCAGGCATTGCCGTACATGATGGAATATCCTTACGAATGTGCTGAACAGGTTTTTAGCCGTTATTATGCGAATAGTTTGGCTACGCACATTGTCAATTCCGCACCTCGTGTGAAGCAAGTTTTTGACAGTTGGTTGAAAGAAACGCCTGAATCGTTCCTTTCTGCCCTTGACAAAAACCAAGAGTTGAAAAGCATTATTTTAGAAGAAACGCCTTGGTTGCTGAATGCCAACAACGAAGCCCAAAGAAAACGCCAAGTGGCAGTGCTTTTCGACCTCAACAGAATGAGCAAAGAGCTTGCCTCCGCGCTTGAGAAATTGGAGAAAAAGCAGGTAAGTTCGGGTGCATGGACGTGGTTTGAGGGTATGCCTGAAGACCGCTATATTACGCAACATATCGTTACGGGTTTGGGGCATTTGGATAGATTGAAAGTAAAAGCGGTGCGTGATGATGCACGTTCTTGGGCTATGATTCAAAAAGCGGTAGCGTATTTAGACAGACAAATAGACCGCGATTATGACGAATTGAAACGCCTTGCAAAATTGGGCAAAATCAAACTCGAAGACCAACATATTGGCTACTTTGAGGTGCAATATCTCTATGCGCGTACCTATTTCTTAGACTTGCCTATTGAGAAAAAACACCAAGAAGCGTTTGATTATTTCAAAGGACAAGGACAAAAATATTGGCTTTCTTTCAACCGTTATGGACAAGGAATGTTGGCATTGGGCTTAAACCGCCTGAAAGACAAAGATACGCCTGCCAAAGTTATCAAATCACTCAAAGAAAAAGCCCTTTCAAGCGAGGAAATGGGAACTTGGTGGAAAGATAGCTATGGTTATTATTGGCACGAGGCATCTATCGAAAGCCATGCGTTGATGATAGAACTTTTTGATGAAGTGGCGAATGACCAAAAAATGATTGACGACCTCAAGACGTGGATGCTGAAGCAAAAGCAAACGCAAGATTGGAAAACTACCAAAGCTACAGCAGAGGCTTGTTACGCGCTTCTTTTGCGCGGGCAAAATTGGTTGGAGAGCGAAAAATTGGTAGAAGTTACGATGGGAGGCGAGTTGGTTAATCCGTTCTCTGAAGCGAATGCAGGCAAGGTAGAAGCGGGTACAGGCTATTTCAAAACTTCGTGGAAGGCAAAAGACGTGAAACCCGAAATGGGCAAAATCACAGTCAAAAAATCAGACGCGGGCGTGGCTTGGGGTGCGGTGTATTGGCAATATTTCGAGCAATTAGATAAAATCACGCCTGCCGCCACGCCTGTAAGCATCAAAAAGACGCTTTTCTTAGAAAAAGACAGCGACACAGGCAAGACGCTTGTGCCTATTACGGAAGGCTCGCCTATTCAGGTGGGCGACCTTGTGAAAGTGCGCATCGAAATTCGGGTAGATAGAAACCTTGAATATGTGCATTTGAAAGATATGCGTGCCTCTGCCTTCGAACCTATCAATGTGCTTTCGAGCTACAAATATCAGGACGGCATTGGGTACTATGAAAGTACGCGAGATGTAGCCACGAATTTCTTTATTGGTTACTTGAGCAAAGGTACATACATATTCGAATATCCTTTGCGTGCCACCCACGAAGGCGATTTTTCAAACGGAATCACGACTTTGCAATGTATGTACGCTCCTGAATTTGCGAGTCATTCGGAGGGGATAAGGGTGAGTATTAAGAAGAAGTAAAAGCCCCCTAACCCCCGAAGGGGAAAACAAAAAAGCTCCGCAATTTTGCGGAGCTTTTTTTGTTTTTTAAATTTATAACAGTTATTTTTGCGCATAACTACAATTTATATATAGATATGATATTAAAAGCTATGAAATTTTGCCGTTTTAAGGGAGAAAAAAGCGAATGGTCTGTAGAAGGTAAATCAACAGAAAATAATGAAGACCAATGGGTAACTTTTGGCGATATTAATCTTGTTGTGGGCAAAAATGCTACAGGCAAAAGCAGAACTATAAATATTATCCGCCAGCTTGCTGATTTGCTTGTAGGAAACTATAAAATATCAGATTTAAACCAAAACTATAAAACATCTTCATATAGTTTAATATTTGAAGATAATGGTTTTAGAATAGAATACCAATTAGATTTTGAAGATGGAAAAGTAGTTATTGAAACCTTAACAGAAAATAATATTAGAAAACTTGAGCGCAATGGAAATGAAGGTAAATTATTCTATGACAAGGCAAATACTACCATAGAATTTCAAATGGAAGACAATAAACTTTCTATTTCACGAGTAGATGATATGCAACATCCATTCCTCAGAAAACTATATGATTGGGGAAAAAACCTCAATCATTACAAATTTGGAGGGGAACTTGGTAAAAATACTTTTATGATTGATACAAGCACCATATTATATAATCTTGAAATAGACTTAAAAGACAACAATAATTTAAATGCTACAGAAGTGTTGTTAAGAGCAAGAAAAAAATTTGGAGAAGATTACTTTGACAATATTATTATCAAAGACTTTGAAAAAATAGGTTATAATATACACAAGGTAAATCCTGAAAATCATAATATATTGTCATTTCCATCAGCATTTATTGGGTTATGTGTAGAGGAAAATGATTTAGAAACTATTACCAACCAAATGGAGATGTCGCAAGGTATGTTTCGAGCTTTGTCATTGTTGGTATTGCTAAACTATTCATTGCTAAGTAAAATTCCAAGCTGCATTTTGATAGATGATATAGGGGAAGGGCTTGATTATGAACGTTCTAAAAGTCTAATAGACTTGATTATAGAGAAAGTAAAGGGAACATCTATACAAGCAATTATGACTACCAATGATAGATTTGTAATGAACAAAATACCTTTAGAATATTGGTCTGTTATCCACAGAATTCCTAAAAAGTCCATATTTTATAACTATAGAAACTCTAAAGAAATATTTGATGATTTCAAATATACGGGTTTGAATAATTTTGACTTCCTTTCAACTGAGTTTTATACAACAGGTTTTGAAACTCAACCAATTACCCAAGAATAATGAAAAAAATAGCTTTTTTTGTGGAAGGTCAAACAGAAATGTATTTTGTAAACAAATTGTTAAAAGAAGTAGCAGGTTATAAGAAAATGTCAGTGAATCTGTTGCAAAGACGTGGTGGTGGCAGAGTGCAAATGTATGAAATTGCCGTAGAACAGCCACATGAAAATCCATCAACACCACAATATGAAGCCCTAATTTTTGATTGTGGAAATGATGAGAAAGTGGCTTCTGATATGAAAGAATTAGCCGAAAACTTGACAAATTTAGGCTACAGTGAGATTGTCGGCTTGCGTGATTTGTACCCAGAAACAGATTTAGTAAGAATGAGACGAGGTATTCGTTTTTTCCTTAGCACCATACCCAACCATTTTGTTCCTTGCTCATTGATTGTGGCGATTAGAGAGATTGAAGATTGGTTTTTAGTAGAAAAAGACCACTATTGTTGCATAGACATTAATCTTACTGAGGAACTGATACTTTCTTCAATGATTGGATTCACTCCTTTTACAGACGACATGAGCATTAGGCATAATTCGGCTTCAGAAGATTTACGAACTATTTACCAACTCGTTGGCAAAAGCTATAATAAAACTAAAACAAAAGTAGAAAGAACAGTAAATTGCTTAAATTACACAAATTTATACTTAAATGTAAGAAATTTAGTACCAGAATTGAACGAATTAATTACTATAATTGATGAGTTTCTAACATAGTTTACTTATTATGCTTAGTTTGAACGAAATAAAAACTAAGTGTTTGTTATCAATAAGCCTTAAGCATTTTTCTGCCAAACTAAACCCTTCCCTACCTGCGTGGTAGGCAAGGGTTTCGCTTTTTCAACTAAAATTTGTACTTTTGCAAACAAAACAAAATCCGTATGATTATCCAACGTCATTTACCCTATAAAGGTAAGTTAGGCACAGCCTCACTGCATACACTTTTTGACAGTGGTGCAACCATGTCTTGCATACACCCTGACAAAGCAAAAGAAATTGCTATCCCTGTAGAACTACCTGAAAAAATATTGGTAAGTATAACTTCTGAAGGTCATTTTCTTGAAATCAAAGAATACGTTTATTTATTCTTTGAATTGGAAGGACATAAACTCATGGACGCTTTTGTAATTGTGCCTAATCTCAATGCAGAAGTTGTGATAGGTGTAGATACGCTCCAAAAATATCATTGCAAATTAGATTTTAAAGAAGGCTCAATATGGGTAGAACCCTCAGCAGGCAAGCTCATGCTTATGTAAACCCTTGCCTGCCGATGTGGTAGGCAAGGTTAACGTCCCCCCCCTCATGAAACAACTATTTCTCGTACTTACCTATTTATGCCTTGCCTGCCCCATAGTGGCACAAAATGCCTCCGCGCTCTTCCCTTTGCCTGATGCAGGCGGGAAATGGGGCTATGTGGACGCACAAAAAAACGTTAAAATCTCCTATCAATTTATGGGTGCATCTCCTTTTTGTGAAGACCGCGCCTTAGTAGCCCTTCCTGCTGAAAATGAAGAAGGTTTTACGCTCCATGTGATTGATTTGGTAGGCAAGGTGCTTTTTCAAGTGCAACAATTTACATACAGCCCCATACACTTGTTTCAAATGAGTCATGTAAGATACAGCGAAGGGCTATT
>JAAFJK010000280.1:8157-10158 GCA_013298105.1 Cytophagales bacterium | reverse complement strand
GACTAAAGGCTGGCGTAAGTTTTGGCACAAAAAATGACACGCTTAAACTTTCAGCTAATGGGGCTACTACACGAAAGGTGTTGTTGCTTGCACAAGTGTATAAAACTGCTCAGAGCATGACTTTCAGCTTGCCTACCCCAAAAACATACGGAGATGCGCCTTTTACACTCACTGCCACCTCAACAAGTGGAGAACCCATTACTTTCTCAAGTTCAAATACCAATGTCATAACTATAGCAGGCAATGTAGCTACTATAGTTGGGGCAGGAACTTGTGAAATCACTGCCACACAAGCAGGCTCAAACATTTACAATCCAATAAATAATATTAAAACACTTGTAGTGAATAAAAAAGCACAAACGATTACTTTCT
The DNA here is from genome assembly GCA_013298105.1 of Cytophagales bacterium. Classification (GTDB taxonomy): domain Bacteria; phylum Bacteroidota; class Bacteroidia; order Cytophagales; family Microscillaceae; genus RDXI01. Next base: position 9,786 of record JAAFJK010000280.1, on the reverse strand, counting down.
CTTTGGGAGCAAATGCAAATAAGACCTTTGGAGATGCGCCATTTACTATATCAGCTGTAGGAGGCGATTCAGGTGAACCTATCATGTTTCTGAGTCTCAATACTACTCGTGCTACCATTTTAGGCAATGTTGTTACGATTCTGGGGGCAGGCTCTGTTAATATTCAGGCTTCTCAAAATGGCAATAATAATTATTTATCAGCTTCTGCAGTAAGCCAAACGCTTACCATCGCCAAAGCAAACCAAAGTATAACATTGGAAGATTTACCCAACAAAGTTTTTGGAAATGCGCCATTTGCATTAAACACTACTTCTACCTCCAGCCTTGCTGTTACATATCAAAGTTCGAATGTAAATGTAGCCACTATTTCGGGCAATACGCTTACCATAACAGGTGCTGGAACAGCCAATATTACAGCTTCGCAAGCTGGGAATAATAACTACAATAGTGCAAATACTGTAACAAAAGCCTTTACAGTAGCAAAAGCTGACCAGAGCATTAACTTCCCTGCCTTTCCTACCAAAACGTATGGAGATGTTCCATTTCCTGTTGGAGCCACAGGAAGTGTAGGGACTGGATTTGTTTATGCGAGTTCTAACACAAGTGTAGCTACTTTGAGTGGTGGATTGATAACTATAGTAGGCGTGGGAGAAACAACAATCACAGTTTCAAGAGCAAGTAATGAAAACTACAACAGTGCTATTTCTATTTCTCAAACACTCACAGTAAATAAAGCCAATCAAAGTATTAGTTTTTCTGCCCTGCCAATCAAAACGTATGGAGATGCTTCATTTGCCGTAGGTGCAACAGGAAGTGTGGGGACACCTTTTATTTATACGAGTTCGAACACCAATGTAGCTACTTTGAATGGAAACACAATAAGCATAGTAGGTGCAGGAGAAAGCACAATAACAGTATCAAGGGAGGGTAACAATAACTACCACAGTGCTACTTCTGTTTCCCAAACATTGACAGTAAATAAAGCCTCACAAGTCATTACTTTTGCAAACTTGCCTACCAAAGTATATGGTGATGCAGCTTTTGGTGTGGGAGCAAGTATAAACTCCATGCAGTCTATAAATTATTTGGTGGAAAACACATCAATAGCTACTATCTCAAATGGTATAATAACCATTGTAGGGGCAGGCACAACCAACATTACTGCCTCACAAAATGGAAATGAAAATTACTTGCCTGCCACAAATGTAACACAAAGTTTAGTAGTCAATAAAGCCAATCAGATTATAAACTTCCCTACCATTGCTGACAAGGTCTATGGAGAATCGCCTTTCGCGCCCAATGCTAGCATCAATTCAACTTTGGCAATAAGTTACAGCATAAGCACAACACCCACTACAGGCGTGGCTACCCTTTCAGGCAATACCATTACGATAGTAGGATTAGGAAGTGTAAGCCTTACAGCCTCTCAAGCAGGCAATGCAAACTACAATCCAGCTACAGACGTGGTGCGTACTTTCCAAGTATTCTATCCTACCAGCACCCAGCCAAGCGTTACGGTAGGCGAGGTAGTAGTCTATCCAAACCCCAGCAAATCAGGTATTTACGAAGTACGTGGATTGCAAAGTGTGGATAAAGCGCAGGTAAGTTACACTGTAGTAGAAAAAAAAA
>JAAFJK010000280.1:0-8147 GCA_013298105.1 Cytophagales bacterium | reverse complement strand
CAGCACCCAGCCAAGCGTTACGGTAGGCGAGGTAGTAGTCTATCCAAACCCCAGCAAATCAGGTATTTACGAAGTACGTGGATTGCAAAGTGTGGATAAAGCGCAGGTAAGTTACACTGTAGTAGATGGGGCAGGCAAGGAAGTTGCGCGTGGCACATGGGCAGGCAAGGACACCGAAACCCTGAATTTAAGCAAATCTGCGCAAGGCAGTTATATGCTTACTTTGCAGGGAAGTAAGGCAAGTGTAGTTAAAAAAGTTGTGAAAGAATAGGAAAAGTAGGGGCAATCCCTTGTGGTTGCCTTTTTTTTAACATCACAAAATACTCTTATGCTTCTTTGCCTTGACAACCACAATGTTTTTAAAACTACGAAAGTCCTTTACATTGTCAGTAAGAATATAGAAGCATTTGACTTTTTGACTTAGTTCGTATTGCATACAGTCCTCCAAATCTAAGTTCTCATGACTCAAAGCATTTTCTATGTCAGTTTGAGCAAGTTGCACTAATTCATAGCGTTCAGTGATGCGTTTTACTTCTTTGGCTACTTCGTCTTTGGGTATTCTTGCCCTTTCCAGAGTAGAAATGACTTGTATGATAGAAAAAATAGCGATATACATTTGCTTGCCTTTGCTTTTGAGTGAAATCAAAGCATTGTGTGCGTCAAGCCCTGTAGCACGTTGCAAATGCCTATAGAGAAAATCATTGATAAGAATATTGGTATCTACAAATACCTTAGAAGCATCATTCATATTTGCCCATAGAATTGGTTTTTGAACCTGCTTTTTTCTGCTTCAGTAAGCAAATCCAAGTTTTGATTTACCCAAAGACTTGTGTAAGTATTGAATAAATCTTTGTAACTGATAGATGCTTTTTTGAGCATGAGGTCTAAAAGCTCCTTTTCTTCGCTTGAAACTTCGATGGTAACTTTACTTTTGGTAGTTTCGCCTTGATTGTTCATATTGATATGATTTGAAATGAAATCTTTTGCAAAATTAACGTAAAAAATACACTTTAATTACAAATTTTACCCTCCAAAAAATTCGAAAAAGACATGAAAAAATCACTCCTTTATACTCTCGCATTTTTCGCGCTTCTTTCTTGCCTGACTGCCTGCGGAGGCGGTGGCGGCAATACTACAGTTCCTCCTGCATTGGTTTTGAAAGGCACTTGGAAAGCTACCAATGTGCAAATTAATGGCACAGGGCAAAACCTCGCTTCTGCGGGACAGCCTTACGCCAACTTTCAAATCGTCATTGACGGCACTACAGACGATAATGGAACGTACACAGTTTCAGGAATGCCTCTGCCCTTTCCTGCCACTTTTGCGGGAAATTGGGCAAAGTCAGGCAACACGCTCACTTTCTCAAGCGGTGCGCCCAATGGCATTACCGCGCTCACGAATTTTAACGTAAATGGCAACAGTGCCACGTTTATCTGTGTGCAAACGCACCCGAAAGTAAGCGTAACACTTCATTTTGCGATGGCGAAGCAATAGCATCAAAGCCTCAAAATACATTTCCTTGAAAGCCAAAAGCCTACACCTTTGCGGGTGTAGTTTTTTTTATTTTCCACAAACCAACTTTCAAAATTTTGATAAACTCTATAGATGACATATCTTCAGACAGCGAACAATCACGTGATTCGCTCACAAATCGTTGATTTACAACGAGTTCCTTCGCTTCGCTCATGAGGACAAAGTGCGCTCTTTTTCCTCTCCGCAAAAATAATTAGACAAATGACTATTTTTTTAAATAAAATGTTATTTTTTTGAACCAAATAATTATAAAATTAGTTATTATAGAAAAACTAACATTTATCCAACATGGCAAAACCATACCTACACGCACTTTCAAGTGCCAAAAAATTTGGGGGCAAGCCTGAAGACTACCTCGAAATCCATCAACTCATGGACAGTAGCAAGGGCGCAATCGCTGACAATCGCCATCGCGCGCTGACACACACAAGTTGGTTTCTTTCTACCATTTTAGAGCGTATTTTTGGAATTACGATGGTAAACAGTGATGGAAAAGTTTTCTCGGTGCGCGACATAGGCGAACAGCACATTTTAGAAGACTACGGAGGCAAGTTCATACCTACAGCACAAGATTTTTTGCAAGAAATTCCTTACAAAACCTGGATGCACAACCAAGACCTTCCCCCCTCACGCCAAGCATTAGAGCAAAACAAAAAACAAACTTTTTTCAAATATGACAACGATTGAACAACACAAAACCCAACGCACCAATTTCTTGGAAGTGTTGAAAGATGCCTATCAAAAATTGATAGCCCATGACCGAGCCTTTTGGACAAAAAACATGAAAGCTCTTTTTGAACAATGCCCTGAACTTACCTCTGTTTCGTGGAAACAGGGTTTTTTCTACAATGACGAAAACCACGTGTTTGGTTTCAATGAAATGGCAGTGAATGGCTTGGAAATATCCAGCACTAATGGCTATTTTAGTGTTCAAGACAGGTATTATAAACGATTCGACTCCTCAACTATTTCATTGAAAACCAACAAGAAAGATGAGCAAGTAGTAAGCAAAGAATTGATAGCTGTAGCCCAAACTGTGGCGCATTTGCTTGTGATGATGTATGGCGAATTTGGCGAAAGGCACTTTGCAGATACTTTTGGCAAAAAAGCAGCAATTACTTTCAATAATGAAGGCTTGCTTGTAGAGGACTATGACGACTACGACACGATGGACACAGGTAGTTTAGATGACCTGTTCGATTTTGAATGACATCGCACTTGTTCTTTTAGCTTACCTTTTTTCTGCCGTTGTTGGTGTTCGGAAAGTGCAGGCAAAGTTTTTATTTCACACATATTCCGTCAACCGACAGCTTCTGCGCGGTGTTGTTGGTACTCAAAAAATTGGGTAGCGAAGTATAGCTAAAGAATAAAATGGTTCTTAAAAAGTTATTACGGAACAGGCTGTAGCACAGGCTTCTAACCTGTCGTTTTCAAGTCATAAACAGGCTGGAAGCCTGTTCTACAGTTTTGCCTCCGCAATAACTTTCGAAGAACCAATAAAATTAAACCCAATTTTTTGAAATACCAACAACGGCAGAAAAAAAGGAATGTTTAACCAATACTGAACAATATTATAAAAATGTTAGATGTTCCCTGCTAAATGTTAAATGTCATTGTAGCCCAAGTTCTATACAGGCTTTTTCAGCCGCAGACTGTTCTGCTTTTTTCTTGCTCAGTCCATTGGCGCGGATAGTCATGCCATTGGAGATAACCAGCTCTACCACAAATTCGCGGTAGCCATTTCTGCTATTGATTTCTTTTACAAGCTCAAATTGTAGTTTTTCGCCTTCTTTTTGCGACCATTCGAGGAGCGTACTTTTAAAATTTTTGTTATTTGTGATGACTTGATTGAGGTCATAAAAATTATGTATCAACCGATTTACCACAAAATCCTTACAAAACGCAAAACCACGCTCAAGATAAACTGCACCCACGATAGCCTCCAGCGCATCACCATTCATAGAGCGGTGTGTACCCAAATATTTTCGGCTGTGGTCATGTTTTATCAGTTCGTCAATTTTCAATTTTCGGGCTACTTCATTCAGCGTTTCTCTGTTTACGATACGCGAGCGGATTTCAGTCAAAAAACCTTCTTCTTCAAAAGGATATTTTTTGAAAAGATATTCAGCCACTATCGCGCCCAGCACCGCATCACCCAAATACTCAAGGCGTTCATTGGATTCGCGGAAAGTAGAAGTAGCGTGTTGTCTGGAAGCTGAGGAGTGACTGAGGGCAAGTTTATAAAGTGCGAGGCGGACAGGGTACTTGCCTACGATTTGCTGAATAGCCTCCGCAAGTGCCTTGTCTTCTTTGGAATAAGTAGAAAAAAAATTAACAATACGTTGCCAAAGCATTATGCCTGCATAGTTTTTTGGTGGTGATGCGTTACGTGGTAAGCTATCATATACAACATTTCGTTGATAGCCAAATTGCCCAAAAGTGGGTGTGGCAAAAGCAAAGTATCAAGTTCTTTGGTTGTATAAGTTTCAAGTAATTCTGCTACAGTCTGTACAGAAAGTCTAATATCGGCTATGATAGTGGCTTTTTGCTCAAAAGTTACTTCGGTAGGCAAGAACCTTTCAGGGGCTTTTCCGCCATCTGCGAGTGCCTTTGTATAGCGTTCATATACCTGTTGGTAGGTAAGGGCGGGTGTATCTTTTGCACCAAATTTTTCAAGAATAAAAGCCTTGTCTTTCAGCGTTTTAGCAATAGGCTTGATACTCATGAGGATATGGAGAAGTTGTTGTCCTGCTGTCCATTTACCTTGCCTGCCCGCCAAGAACTGTTCAGCCGAAAGGTTATCTATGTAGGTTATGAATGCCTCGTGATTGTCGTATAGTGCGGCTATGAGTTCGTGTTTTTGCATATTTAGAAAAGTGGTTCGTGCGCACACGAACCACTCAAATAAGATAAATTTAGTCGTTGTATCTTTTGAAAATCACAGAACAATTATGCCCTCCGAATCCAAAACCGTTGCTGAGTACATAATCAATCTTGCGTGCTTGGGCTTGATTGAAAGTAAAATTCAACTTAGCATCAAATACCTCATCATCAGTAAAGTGATTGATGGTAGGCGGTACAATCTGGTGTTTGATAGACAAAATACTTGCGATAGCTTCTATAGCCCCTGCCGCACCAAGTAAGTGTCCTGTCATAGATTTGGTAGAGCTGATATTGAGCTTGTAGGCGTGTTCGCCAAAAACAGCTTGTATAGCTTTTACCTCTTGCGGGTCGCCTATCGGAGTAGAAGTGCCATGCACATTCACATAGTCTATCATATCCGCCGTAATGCCTGCGTCTTCCAATACATTGTACATCATTTGGATTGCGCCGAGTCCTTCGGGGTGTGGGGCAGATATGTGGTAAGCGTCTGAAGACATACCGCCACCTATCAGCTCTGCATAGATTTTTGCGCCACGCGCTTTCGCGTGTTCAAGTTCTTCAAGCACGATACAGCCCGCACCTTCTCCCAATACGAATCCATCACGCTCTTTGTCAAAAGGACGTGATGCCGTTTCGGGCGAATCGTTGCGCTCAGAAAGTGCCCTCATCACACTGAATCCACCCATACCTGACTGCGTTACAGCGGCTTCAGAGCCACCCGTTACGATGACATCAGCCTTGCCTAAGCGGAGATACATGAGCGCGTCCACGAGGGCATTGTTTGAAGAAGTACACGCCGATACTGTCGTGTAGCTCATACCACGCAAACCATACTTGATAGAAATAGTGCCAGAAGCCATATTTGCTATCATTTTTGGTATGAAGAAAGGATTGAATCGTGGTGTACCGTCCCCTTTGCCGAAGGCAAGCACTTCTTCTTCAAAGGTTTTCAAACCTCCAATACCAGAAGCCCAAATAACGCCTATTCGGTTGCGGTTTTCGGTGTCCAACACCAAGCCACTATCTTTGATGGCTTCTTCAGCCACTACCATAGCGTATTGTGTGAACCAATCCATGCGTTTGGCTTCTCTGAAGTCAATATGGTCTTTGACATCAAAGTTTTTGACCTCACAAGCAAATTTAGTTTTAAATTTCTCGGGGTCGAAGCGGGTAATTCGGGCGGCTCCACTTACACCTTTTGAAAGCCCTTCCCAATAAGCGGAAAGGTTATTGCCAATAGGTGTAAGCGCACCAAGCCCTGTTACTACAACTCTTTTAAACATTTTGGAAGTTGTGGGAGAAAATTACTTCACGTGTTGCTCTAAGTACGAGATAGCATTGCCTACAGTGGCAATAGTTTCTGCGTGTTCGTCTGGGATAGAAATTTCAAACTCCTTTTCGAATTCCATGATAAGTTCCACTGTATCAAGTGAATCAGCACCAAGGTCGCCATTGAAGCTCGCAGCGGGAGTAACTTCAGATTCTTCTACACCGAGCTTGTCGATGATGATTTTTTTCACACGATTTGCAATGTCTGACATTTTACGTAGTGTTTTAATGTTAAAGATTTGGTTGCAAAGAAAAGTAATTCAAAGCGAATAGGCAAACTTTTCAAAAAAAAAGTTTTTAAAAACCTGAAAAACGCCCTTAAAACTACTTTTTAGGGGGTTTGAAAAAAAACTTTAATTTTTTTTGAAAAAAAACGTCTTATCTGTTCCACTTTTGGCAAGTTATTTAGTATATAGATACAATAGCTTAATACAATTTAATACGCTTCATAAGTAGTCGCAAGTTGAGCGAAGGTGTTTTTTAGCAAGTCGCCAAGAAGGTACAAAGCCCGCGAGGGTCATGAATATTTGCTGAGTCTATCACCTCATAAACCAAAAGGAGGTATCTATGTGCATAAAAACTCCCTATCTTTGCCGCCAACGCCCTTGCGATTCCTTATTTTTTAATTTTTTAGTAATCTTTTGATAGTCTTTGTAGCACGCGGATAACGCAGATTAAGCTGATTTTCACAGATTTTTTAGCAAATAAAGATATTTATGAACATAAATCGTAAATCTAAAACCGTAAATCGTAAATGTTCATAGAGTGGATTTTGGAGGCTGATACTCAAGCCTTTTTATTTTTCAATAGCTTATATCTTACAGGATTAGATAATTTTGTCCTTTTGCTTACGGCAGAATGGACGTGGATACCCTTGTATGTGTATCTCCTTTGGCTTGCCTGCCAAAGACTGCAAAGGCAAGTCCCCAAATGCTTGATTTTTGGGTTTGCGATAGCCTTAGTAATAGGGCTGGCAGACCAGACTACTTCGAGGCTCATGAAGCCCTACTTTCAAAGGCTAAGACCTTCACACGAACCCGCCCTTGCCTCCCAGATACACTTGGCGGAGCGTGAGGCAGGCAAGCCATACAGGGGAGGCAAGTTTGGTTTTGCGTCTTCTCATGCCGCAAATACTTTTGGATTGGCATTTTTTATGCTTTGCTTGTTGGGCAGGCAAGGCAGGTGGCTATTTTTGTGGGCGGGTATAGTGAGCTACACGCGCATTTATTTGGGTGTGCATTATCCGCTTGATATACTTTTTGGGGCGTTCGTGGGCATGGCGTGGGCGTGGATAGTGTGGCGGATAGTTAGTCCGAAGCTACAATCTTGAACCCTACGCGGTGTACGTTGATGATTTCTACCTTTTCGTCCAACTTCAAATACCTGCGCAATCTTGAAATAAAGACATCAAGACTTCTGCCATTGAAATAACTTTCATCTCCCCAAATTACTTTCAGGATAGTATCTCGCTCTACGACTTGCCCCTTATTCACACAAAGCAGGCGCAAAAGGTCGGCTTCGCGCTGTGTGATTTCTTGTGTGTGTGTAGGGTGCGTAATTTGCATATTTTTCAAATCAAACGTAAATGAGCCTATCACAAACGTATCTTTGTTCATGGGTTGGGCAGGCAAGTCTTCTTTTTTGCTTCGCTTGAGGATAGCTTCTACCCTCAAAATAAGTTCTTCTATACTGAATGGTTTGGTGATGTAGTCGTCTGCCCCGAGTTGAAAGCCTTTGATGCGGTCTTCTTTCAAAGATTTTGCGGTAACAAATACTATAGGAATTTCTTGATTTGTTTCGCGGATAGTTTTGGCTACACTGAATCCGTCTTTTTTGGGCATCATCACATCAAGGATACAGAGGTCGTAGGTACTATGTTGGAAGGCGAGCAGAGCCGTTTCGCCATCAGTATAAAGCTCTACCTGAAAGCCGTTGTCTTCGAGGTTATCCTTTACCACAAAGCCCAAATTGGCATCATCTTCTGCTAACAATATTTTTGCTTTTTGACTCATAATTTTGATATATGGTAGGTTGCTACCCCTAATTGTGTGAAAAAGTGCTATTTTTGATACCTCAAACCAGCCTTCTACAATTCGTAAGAAGTCTAATACAAAAAACAAAGTAATTCACAGGGCAAAGATATAACAAAATTCTTAATTTATTCGTTGGTCAGACTAGTGTACAATTTGTTATTTGGTATTTTTTATTTTGAACGTTGCGGGTGGTCGAAGACCTTGACAAGCGTTGAAAATAAAAAATAATCGGCTTATTTTTCTTTTTTTGCACGCTTGTCAAGGTTTGCAACCACCCGCAACGTACAAAAAAAGAAAAATAGTTTTATACCATTTTCGCTTTTTAGTAATTTTAGGGGCTTAGATTGAAATTGTACAGTAGTCTGTCGT
>JAAFJK010000743.1:5160-5687 GCA_013298105.1 Cytophagales bacterium | reverse complement strand
GACACTCAGAGATACGAATGTCTTGCTTGCTTCGCCTACTAATCCAACCTTGCCTACCCCAAAAGAGCTACAGACTCAAATGTTGCTTTATCCCAATCCATACACGCAGGGGCAGGCAAGGTTGATATTGCCTGAAAACGAAAAACTGCAAAACCTCAAAATCTATGATATGCAAGGCAGGCTACTCGCTACCCTCGACTTGCCTACCCTTACTGCTAAATTAGAAGCATTACCCAAAGGTATGTATATTTTGCAGGTGCAGACAGATAAAATTTTGCATAACCTAAAATTTGTGAAACAATAAGCCTAAAATTTCGTATAGAAAGGCAGATGAATATTGACGATTTGAGATGTACGATTTTAACAAATCTCGGTTGTCTGACAATTTTTGTGGAAAAATATTTTTTGAGCAAGTTCGGATTTAAGAAACGCCTTTTTTGCTCAATAGGATAGGGTTTAAAACCCTATCTATTGAGCAAAAAAAACTACCACAAAAATTGTCAGACAACCCAAATCTCAAACCTCCC
>JAAFJK010000743.1:0-5150 GCA_013298105.1 Cytophagales bacterium | reverse complement strand
AGGCAGATGAATATTGACGATTTGAGATGTACGATTCTAACAAATCTCAAACCTCCCTTGCCTGTTTATATAATCTTTTATATGTTGTTTGCTGCTGTTGCTTACCTGAACAGGGGTAAGCAACTTTTTTATTTGCAATATCCTATTTTTAACTGTATTTTTGCAAGATATGAGCAATAAAATGAAAACACCCAAAGATTCTTTGGTAACAATGACTGAAATAGTCTTACCCAATGACACCAATACACTCAATAACCTCATGGGTGGAAAACTCATGCATTGGCTTGACATTGCGGCGGCTATAGCGGCACAAAGACATTCAGGACGCATAGTGGTTACGGCTTCGGTGGACAATATTTCGTTTGCAGAGCCTATCGCGCTGGGCGATGTCATCACCATCAAAGCCCAAGTAACACGCGCTTTCAATACCTCGATGGAGGTCTATCTTGATGTATCGGCAGAGAATATCCCCGCAGGTACAAAACAAAAAACGAACCGCGCTTTTTTTACTTTTGTGGCGGTCGACCAGCTCGGCAATCCTATCCCTGTACCAGAGATAACCCCCGAAACACCCGAAGAAGACGAACTATACGCAGGCGCACTCAGGCGCAGGCAGTTGCGCCTGCTACTTGCAAAACGCATAAAACCCGAAGATGCCCCTGAATTGAAATCTTTATTCTTTGCAGAAAATAAATAGACGTTTCAAAAGAAAAAAAGCAAACTTTTTGTTTTTTTTCTTTTTTTAAAAAAGAAAGTCATAAGTTTGTGTTCAAATTTTTTCACGAAGTTTTTTTCAAAACAACTATGCAAAAATCTATCTTCCTTACACTTTGGGTGCTACTATGCACCTTTTCTACCACCAAAGCCGTTACGTATGCATGGGACGGCACGAATGACCCTACATTAGTAAGTAGTTGGATTGGTACGCCTGCCCTAACCAATTTCAATAACACAGTTGATATATTTGAATTTAACAATGATGCGACAATTGGCGGTACTTGGACAGTAGCAGGTACAGTAATCATTTCTTCAAGTGTTACTGTTTATGTTACAGCACCATTTACCGTAAAAACCCTTAAAAATGACGGCACCCTCACATTTACTTTTGGTTCACTTACCTTTAGCGGAGGGGGACAATACAGCAGCAATGGTGCTGGAACTGGGCTGATTGATGCCACTAACTTAGGCAACAACATCTTCATAGCAGGTAATACCTCCTTTGACTTAAATCTCAGCTTAGACAGTAGAATATTTGTAACAGTGAATAGCGGGGCTACTTTGACACTGAATAGCAATCTTTTATTGAATACGCTCGAAAACAATGGCACTATAGCCTTGAATAACAAAGAACTCGGCTTTCAACAAAGTGCAGGGCTGTATTCAGGTACAGGTGATTTTACAGCTGACAATGGCATTGCCACACCAGTAGACAAAATCAACGTAAATGCAGGCGGAGCATTGACAGTTAATACTGGCATAGATGTCCCTGACGGAGCTACGTTTGAAGTAAAAAATGATGGTATTTTATCATTTGCTACTGGGTCCGGTATCACTGGTGCTGGGAGTTTTTTGCTCAGCAGTAACGGTACGCTGTACCTAAATGACCCTTTTGGCGTAGGTAATGGTGTAATGAATGGACAAATACAAACTGCAAGCCGAAATTTTGGCACAGAAGGAAACTTTGTTTTTGTCGGGGCAGATGGGCAATCTACAGGGGCAGGTTTCCCTGCCAGTGTGAGAAGTTTTGATTCTCAGGTAGTAGGTATGCTTTTATTGACTAATTCACTAAATATTACAACAAGTTTTGCTCAGACAAATGGTACACTCAATACCAACACAAAAACTATAACCTTCGAGAATGGTGTCGCGTCTATGACCAATATCACGCTCACAGGCGGGGGATTTTTAGCTCAGTTTGATAAAATTGTCATCAACACAGCCGCCGCAAATAACACAACCCTCGCCTTCAGCCCTGATGGTACAAACAATAGATTGGGATTGCTTGAATTGAACATAGGCGTTGGCAATACACTGAATATGGGCAGTAACATAACGTTTATTTCAGATACAGAATCTGAACAAATACAGCTCATCACAGGCAAACTGAACCTCAATGGTAAAAATATCTACTTGACTAACGGGGCGGTCTTGAAAGAAAGGTTCATAGATGACGGAAACGCCAACAATGATGCCATAGTGTTTGATGCTACTGCCACAGACCAAACCAATAAAGGAGGATACATACAGATAGGCGATGGCACAAACCTGAACCGCATCATCAATGCCACAACGGACGTATTTCAAGGCATGGGACTTACTATCACAAGTGCAGGCTCTACCACAGTAGATCAAGTGCGCCGCTACCACTACAACGTAAAGCATGGTGCGAATGGCGGAGGTGTGGCTTATGGAGTGAAGCGCATTTTTGAAATCGTGGGTACTGTCCCTGGTGCTCCAAGTGGCACAACACTCGAGATACAATACGCAGACAGCGACCTCAGCACACCCGCAGGCAATATCAATGAAACCAACAATATCCACATCTCTCGCTGGACATCGGGCGCAGGCTGGGAGTCTTACAAAGATGGGGCTACTGTTTCAGGTTCGCTTACTACCTTCGCATCAGCTACAAATACCATCAGCATCACAAACATTCCTGGATTCTCGCACTGGACTATGAGCGGCAATGCCCAAGCACCCCTGCCTATCAGTTTGAGGACTTTTGAAGTGAAAGCGGTAGGCAAGGACATTGCCCAGCTCGAATGGACTACCTCCAGCGAAATGAATAACAAAGGCTTTGAAATAGAACGTAGCACGAATGGACGTGATTTTACGAAAGTAGGCTTCGCAGAGGGCAGAGGCAACAGCCAAACCCTTGTCGCCTATACTTACCAAGATAGGCACATTGAATCGGCTTATTATCGCTTGAAGCAAGTAGATTTTGACGGTACATTCACCTATAGCCCACTTGCCTACTACAGTGCAGAAGGTACGATACATTTTTATCCAAACCCTGTAGTGGATAGACTAAGCCTCTCCTTGCCTGCCACTGCCGAGCTAAGTACAAAAGTATATAGTGCGCAAGGCAAACTCCTCATAGAAGCACGCGGGCAGGCAAGGGAAGTAGAAAATCAACTTACTGCCTATTTTGCAAAAGCCCAAAACGGCAATTATACCCTCCAAACATTATACAATGGCAAAAGCATTGTGCAACGTTTGATAAAATAAGCAAATAAAAAATCCAAAGGCTACCCAAAAGGTAGCCTTTTTTTATAAGAAAAATCAGACTACTGTACAATTTTAATTTAAGGAATGAAAGTAAAATAGGTTCTTAAAAAATTATTGCGCAGGCAAAACTGTAGAACAGGCTTCCAGCCTGTTGTTTCAAATAATAAACAGGCTGGAAGCCTGTTCTACAGAATATTCCGCAATAACTTTCGAAGAACCATAAAAGCATATTCAAAAATGGTACTTTATTTGTAAATACATACACCAATACCATGTAACACTTCAAAAATGCCACGCCATGAACTTGATGGAAGAAGTTGCCCCTGAATCGCATGAAATCTTTTGGGAAATACCCACAGATGACACCTTGCAGACTCCGCTCACACCCGAAGAAGCCAAATTTTATGACGAGGCTTTTGCCAAATTTGGCAATATACTCAGGTGGAAAGAAGGCGAAACACTCCGTAGCTGGGCAGAAAATCTGCTCGAACAGCTCGTACCCTTCGTGAGTGGTATGCAAGGTACACTTTACTATACAGATTCGGAGCGCAAAGAACTTGTGTATGCAAGTGGTTATGCGGTTGATTTTGAGCAAAATATCAAAAAAGTTTATCATTTTGGAGAAGGACTTGTAGGGCAAGTAGCCGAAAATAAAGACATACTCTTGCTACAAGATGGCATGAATTTCGTGTCGCTTACTTCCACCCAAAGAGTGCGTATCAAGTGCGTATTGATTTTGCCACTTGTTTATAATGCCCGTACTACAGGCATCATAGAAATAAACTTCCCACAAAGACCTGCCAATACACAACTTAAGTTTTTGCGCCTTATAGCCGATAGCATTGCTTCTAACCTCAATGCGTTGGTAAAAGAGCAACAACTTGAGCAAAGTTTCAAAAAAATACAAGCAAGCGAAGAACGCCTCAAGCGACTTGCAGAAGTAACTTCCGAAGGGATAGCCATGCTGGACAGCCAACACAAGATAGTGGAATGGAATCACGCATTTGAGAAAATATTTACCTACGCTTACCAAGAACTGAAAGGAAAAACCTTCCTCGACCTTTTTCAACTGAGCGCGGAGGGCAGGCAAGGATTTTTTCAACAAATCTCTGGCGATATACCCCTCGAACTCATAGCTATACGCAAAGATGGCTCGCCCATAGATGTAGAAGTACAAGAAGGACACGCCCGCACAACTAATCCGCTCTCGCTCAATATCGTAAGCGTCCGCGACATCAGCAAACGCAAGCAAGCCGAAACTAAACTACAAAATGCAGAAGAAAGGCTCGAAGCGGCAGAGCAAATTGTAGAACTTACAGAGCTTATCCGCGCCAAAAATAAACAAATTACTGCCAGCCTAAACTATGCCAAGCGTATCCAAGACGCGCTCTTGCCTGAAGCGGTCTTGCTCAAGGAAGTCTTGCCTGCCTCAATGGTCTATTATCGCCCACGTGAAATCGTAAGTGGTGATTTTTATTGGTTCACACAAGAAGAAAATTATATCCTTTTGGGCGCGTTTGACTGCACAGGACATGGCGTACCAGGGGCTATCATGGCTATGGCGGGTACAGTTTTTTTGAAACAAATCGCTAATTTACAGGGCATTACTTCTCCAGATGAGATTTTGACAGAGTTGCATTTTAATATCAGCCGCGCCCTGAAGCAACAAGAAACCCGCAACCGCGATGGCATGGATGCTTCACTATGTAGGCTTGATTTTGAGAATAGAACAATTACTTTTGCAGGTGCAAAAAACACACTTGTCTATTTTCAAGAGGGCAAAATGCATGAAGTAGTAGGCGATTCTTTTCCCATAGGTGGGCATTGGAATAAGTCTGAACGCACCCGTATTTTTAAGAAAAAAACGATTCAGTTTGGACAAGCCCCTGTAAATTGCTATCTATTTACAGATGGATTTGAAG